>JAUZQA010000411.1 GCA_030705665.1 Bacillota bacterium | reverse complement strand
TGTTTTCGTACTCGCCTTTATCAGGCCAAAAAGTCCAATTGTAATTTTCTGCCTCTGGATCCAAAACGACAATGGCGCCGTCTCCAACTTGAAAAAAAGCAGCATGGTCGTTTCCGACTACAGCTGCTACTAAAGTGCATGCAAATTCTCGAAGAGTCACCTCAAAATCCCTTGCATGGGAACTTATTAGGTCTTGGTATTGGTCAATCCAATTTTCAAAAAATGACACCTCTAAGTCTTTTACACGTTTCGCTTCAGCAAGATAGTCGGTCACTTCTTTTACAAAAAATGAACACGCCATTGATGATCCCAGATCTGAAAACTTTGCACTGCCAGCACCATCGGATATTACCGCAACCAGTATATCTTCACCGTTTGAATCTTGTATAACCTGACATTTACTTGAATCTTGGCAGGGGAAGTGGGATTTCTTATGAGAAGAGCCAAGCACTGAAGCATATGTGTATTTCCAATCGTTTTTTGATGTCATTCAATCATTCCCCATCCATCAGGTGTTACTGGGTTTTCCAGGGGAACTGAATCACCTGGTGTAGACCTGGAAACCGAACCAAGTGAATTGGACAGCCAAGAAAATAAATCTCCGAATCGTAAACCATCTAATTTAAGGGGATCCCTAACCGAAATTTGTTTTAAAATTTCCATGTTTGCTCCGTGAACACCAACAGCGAAAAACATAAGGGATTTATTGGACTCAGCATCTTTAATTAAATTTGCAGCGTTTTGCCAATGATCGGTAGGTGCTCCATCTGTAATTAAAAACATCCATGGCCGATAATAGGAAATACCGTTTTCTCTATATTTTTCTTTCCTTTGCTGGATCAGTTCAATTCCTTTTTCGATTGCTTGGCCCATTGGTGTCATGCCATCTGCCTTAAGAGTCGGGGGGATAAATAGATCTGCCGTTTGGAATTCTGTTTGAACGGTAACAGGACCAAAACTTACAACTGACAATTCTATTCGTTTTAGACTCATAGAATCAGCCATTAATTCTTCTTTAAACGTTTGTAATCCCTTGTTTAATTCACTAATACGTTTTCCTGACATCGAATTTGAGGTATCAAGTAATAATACACACGGGCAGCGAGGTTCAGGATTTTCAGCAAATTCTACGCCATCAAAAGGAACTTGATCTGTAAAGTCAAACAAAATAAAACACTCCCTATATCCTCATTTTTTAGTAGATTATTTAAAAATTACTTTAAATTTGAGTTTAGAACGATACGATTTCATTGGACATCGTATTTTATTTTATGAGCGGGATTATTCGGTTAGACTTTTTATTTATCCTTGAAAATCATTTAGTGATATAAGAAGGGTTTTTACCTTAAAAAGAAGAATAAGTAGATATCAAAATTTCATACAGCAGGCC
This sequence comes from Bacillota bacterium, assembly GCA_030705665.1. The sequence goes on along the minus strand of JAUZQA010000411.1, from coordinate 2,857 downwards.
TTCAACATCGATTGACAAAGCTAAGTAAAACTGCTTTTTAAGAGTCGGAATGAATCTTATGGAAAATCAGCCAAGTTGCAACAAAAAAACTTGTCGTATCCTAAAAGGGAGGTTATTTTTCATGTTTCGATTTATCTTTCAATTCGGTGTATCCTCTGGTGTTTTTTTGTTTTCTTCTCTTGTTGCCTGGTATGAAGGCAGTGCGCTTCTGGAACATCCTTCCGAATGGCGAAGTTCCACACCATTTACTCAGTTACTGCATGGCCCTGGACCTGTACATTCATTCAGCCATATTTCACAATGGGATTTTTTTGTTTATGCGGCTAAATATGAGCCCACATTCCCCATGATGATGACAGTGAGCGGTTTATATTTACTTATTTTTTTAGGTTATTATATCTTTAAAAAAGCAAGTAAATGGTATGCCTATTATCTATTCTTGATTAGCTGTTCTTTATTTTTACTAGGTTATTTCTGTTTTGAATCTTCAACAGACGGGACTCAAAAAATGTTTGTTCTATTTTCTGGCAGCGGTTTAGTTTGTATGTTGATCGGGTTCATTTTCTATTTAATGGCCTCGATTCGGATGAAGAGGATGACAACAGATTGACGATAGGGGATATATCAGTCGTTTTATCTTAGGAGAAAAAACCGTATGCGAGTGTGCATACGGTTTTTTAAGTGCAGTTTAGCTTATTTTACAACTAAAGTGTTGTTCAGTTTAAGAGTTTTCAATAACTCATTTTGAGTTTGTTTCAGTTGATCCACATATTCACCGATTACATCAAGAACTTCAGCACGATTATGTTGTCTTTGATCGATCACTTCTTTTAAAGCTAACTCTAATTGCGCTTGTGATTCAGATAGTGCGGCGAATGTTTTTTTGCTAGGATTGAAGGCTAAAGTTTCAACTTTTTGTTCAAATTCCTCGAATTTTTCTGTCCATTCCGTTAGCTTTTCAGCACCATAACCACTTAAAGTATTGTTCAATGTTTGTTGTAAATTTGCTTTCCATTCAGCTGTTAGCTTTTTAGATTCTTGTTCGAATTTAATAAGTTGCTCAAGAGTGGTATCGAATAACTCAAATTGTCTTTCAAAAGCTTCTAAAGATTTTTCTTCAATTTCATTTTGAAAGGATTGGAAAGTTTTGAACCCTTTAAAAAAGCCATCCCAGAATAAATCGATTACATTACTTACTTTTTCCACTACAACTTCTTCTTCAATCACTTTTACTTCTTCTTTTTTTGTAGCCATTTTTACATTCCTCCAAAATTTTATTTTATAACAGTTCAAACTAACACTTTAAAAAGAACTTACCTTAGGTTTTATAGTATTGATAGAATATGTATTACTTATATATGTAAATTACACCTATATGTCCTGTTTGTCAACCAATAAAATACCATTCTTCTTTTCTGGGAGAAAAATTAACAATCACATTCTATTAAAAAAGGGCTCTCCACAAAAAGTGAGAAGCCCCGATTATCAAATATTGGGAAGAGAAATAACACCGTGAAATTTGCTGCTATTTTTCTATACAAAACAATGAAGGTCAGCCTTTATCCGCTATCAAAGCTGATGGATCGGGCCTTTTCCCGTTTTGCAGGTCTGCAATAGTTAATCCAAAGTCCATTTGCAGATGGGGGTAATCCTTAAATTGGACCCAATCGCCGCCCCATTGAAACCCTAATGACTTAGCCATTTCCACTACTTCGCTCCAATCGGCCTTTCCGTTTCTGTTTCCATCATATTGCCGATCCCAAATGACATTTCCGGAAGGGGTTTTAAGGGCAAAATCAATCGCAAGCCCATAATTATGATAGGACTCACCACCCTTAGCATTAGTGACGATATTACCCGATGTGGTGCGTCCTTGTTGATAAAGGCGGTTCTGCTCGTCGACACTGCGAAAACCCTCTGTAACGACGATAACAATTCCTTTTTTAGCTGCTTGTTGAATTAATTGGCTGCTTTTTTCCTTGACAATGGGATTAAGGCTTGTCGGTAAAGGAACGGCTTGTTTATTTATTTTATTAGTGGAAGTATTGGGTTCCTTGAAAAATATGAAAATAGTGAAGAGCCCGAGAACAACTAGTATTAGTGATAGTTTAATCCATTTTCGATTCATTTTAAAAAATTCCTCTCGTAATTTCCATTGAAAAACTTCATTACCATTATGAAGGCTAACTCTTTAAAAATTCTTAAAAATTCCTTTTATTTTTGACTTAGTATATTAAAAGTTTCAATAATTTTATTATGTAAACTAATAAATTCGATATTGTCTCCAACACCAAAAGAAATATTCAAACATGTAAGTTATATCAACACTAACTATATTAATCAAGTATAATACAAGATGATCTCGAATCGGTAGAGCAAAGAGAAAAAGACTGCCACAAACTCATATTTCTTTGGTTTGTAGACAGTCTGTAGGTACAGTCTTTATTATTTAAGAATTTGTTTCAATTGATGAATTTGTTTCGATTGATGGAACAGTTGTTTTTTGTGAAGAAGCTTTTTTTCCAAACAGAAGATGGTGCAACGGTACACAAATTACGGCGATTATACCAAGAATGAAATATAATCCGCTATATCCAATTGAAGGAACAAAATATCCTTGTATGAAAGGTCCAAGTCCTAATCCTATATCGGTAAGAATAAAAAATGTCGATGTTGCTAATCCCACACGATGAGGTGGGGCAGATTGGATTGCGACAGTCTGAGAACTTGACATATAGGTTCCATATCCAAATCCGATTAGTGCTCCAGCAATCAAAAGAAGGATGCCGATATGTGATTGGCTGAGCACAAATAACCCAATAAATAAAGAAATTAGTGTCGGGTACATGATAAAATT
>JAUZQA010000410.1 GCA_030705665.1 Bacillota bacterium | reverse complement strand
CCGCCATTAATTAAATGGAATGGAAGAATAAACCCATTTATCCCTATCCCAATTAATGTGCTGCAAAAACATGTAATAAGCAACCTTTTTTTCATATAATCCATCCCTGTCCATTCTGAGTTATTATTACATATATGAAATAAATCCAGCTTCATTCCAATCTTTTGAGGACATGTGTTCTATTCAATTCACAAACGGGCGAAGAAGATAGCTCAGTGCTCTTAATGATGGAAAGTGGCCTGCTCTTAAAAGTCTCTCACCAATAAATCCTCCCATGTGGTTTACGATCATGTCTTGCTTCTGATTATCCAGCTTTTCAAAAGCTTCGCGCAAAATCAATGAATTTCGATATTTTTTCAATAATGGTTTGGTTAAGGCTTCATATTTCCCTAACCCGCAAAGGTCGTTTGCTGCATAGATTCCTGTAAGCAGAGAAGTAAACTGGCCAAAACCTAAAAATGGCATTAGAGTTCCGAAACAGTTTCCTGTAAAGAACGTATTACCGATTCGAGGGTATTTGCAGCTGCCAATTAGATAGTCCTTTATATGAAATTGGTCGGTAACTTTTAATGACTGTTTTAGATTTGTACAAACTGCCTTATAAAAAGTGTTCCAAAGTTCATGATCATTTTCAGTTGTTGTGCCCAACTGTGGATAGGAAAAGACGATATTGGCCTCTGTCTTTGAAAATGGAAGGATGTACGCATAACCTCTGGGAGCTATTTTATTGTTAAACCAAATATGTATGGTTGATTGCTCAAACTCTCCTTCTACCGTTGCTCCCTTAAGTGTAACGGCACGGTCAACATGATAATTATTTAATTTTAGGGCGTATTCTGCGTCACCTGTTGCTAAAATGACATGCGTATACTCTTGGAGTAAATCCTCATAGCTTGCTCCTGAATGGCAAAAAATTTTCGATTTCACTTGGTTAGCCAACTGTTGTTCAAATGCATTCTCATGGCGGCCTCTAATATTGATAAATCCTAATTGCTCTCCTACTTCTGACTCTGCATTTTCTGAATGTATAATCAATTTACTTATTTGACTAACTGGTTTTAAAAATATTTGATACTCTTCTGAAAAAAAACGATAGGCATCTGGGATCGGCCTCGAAAAAATGGATGCAATGATTTCAGCATTAATAAATCTGTCCCCTGGCTGACTCCTTTTTTCAAAAATGATTGGAGAGTGGCCATGCCTTTCTAACATAATGGCACAAGCCAAGCCGGATAGACCCGCACCCATAATGGCTATTTTCATCTTTAGATTCATCACCTTTTTGATAATCATACTTCCTATTATTTTTCCGTTTTCAAATGGTTATATGTGTCAATAAAAAAGCTGCCTGATTGGCAGCTCCATAGATTAAAATGTATTGTAAACATTTTGACATGTTTCTGCTGTAGGCTCATAAAAGCAATGCAGCTTATAACGAGCAACCAATGGCTGGCCATACCAAGTTTGCGGACAGTTTCCCCCTGGACGAAAATACCAAAGACTAAATTTGGCAGGCCAAAATCTTTCCCCGTTTATCGTTCTACGGGCCAACCGTCGTTCTTTTTCCCTTGGTGCCTGATAAAAATAACCATGTGTTACCGCCTCAAATGCATGCGGCTGAAATACCATTTGCGGGATCGTGCGAAGTCCTTTAAAATCGGAACAATTTGCCCGAATCCTGTTGATACCGACATTTCCAACCAAAAGCATTCCAAGTGTTCCTTCCCCTTCTGCTTCGGCTCTTAGTAGCCTTGCCATTAAATTGATATCTGAGGCTCTTGCTCTTACTACTGCCACGGAACCACCTCCATTGATGTTCATCAATATGATATTCTTTTTAGGCAAAGTGTTTACTGCTGTATGAGAGAAAAAACGATAAAAGAATTGATTTTGTGAACCTACATTGAAAGAGGCCTATTTTTATCGGGTTCATTGACCAGCTTTCTTATCAAAAAATAAAGTGCCATCGCTTTGAATCTCAGCATAAAAAATTTGCTCTAAGCTAAGACCTGATTGCTCCATCTGGGTTTGTAACCATTTTTCGCTTAAATTTAATTCGGTTAAATTCTTTGATACTACTTTCCCATCAACGATTATTTCCGTTGGCATGTATAAAGGCTTTACTGTTTTCACTTGCAAGTCCTTTTTGGTCGGATTTTGCTGGCTTATTTTTTTCAATACTGATAACTTTCCATCTGGTTCTAAAATGGCATAGTCAACATCTTTTGTAGAAAATATATCTTTCTCTCGAAGTAACATACTGAGATCATCCATATTCAATCTGGCGTCGACCATAGCTTTTTCCAAAATGTCTCCGTTTTTAATGATTATTGTTGGCTGCCCATCTAGGATTACACGAGCCTTTCTTGATTTTAGATTAAGATAACCCACCAGATGTGTAAGCAATGCCCAGCCGATTAAACCAATGATACCTTCTCCAAAGTTAATACTATGATCAATTGTGATCGCGGCCGCAATTGCTCCAATTGAGATTCCAGTGATGTAGTTAAAAAATGTCAGTTGTCCTATCTGTTTTTTACCCATTATTCTGGTCATTAACAATAAAACTGCAAACGAAATGATAACCTTTCCCAAGACTACAAGATAATTCAAGTTTTACACCTCAGATCGAAAAACGAAAGATTTTATTAGTTAAATTTTCCCCTTAATTTGATTGAATTATAAATACATAAAAAAAAGAGATGCTATTGAATGAAGCATCCCTCCCACTTAAATTTTTTGAATAAACTTTTAAATTTCATCTTTTTTAAAAGTGAGTTATTATTCAATCATATTCCTTTTTTCTAATGGAAAAATTGGAAAGTTGAATTAAGGTTAGAATACGAATATTAAATGGTTATTCAGAAAATAATATTCGTGATTAGTCAAAAAAATATTGATTTTACTCTTTTCAATGTTATAATTTAGTTAAATTCATAAACGCCTATATAATAGCGAGGATATGGCTCGCAAGTTTCTACCAGATTGCCGTTAACAATCTGACTATGGGTGGGTCATAGGAAATGAGGCTTTTAAACCTCTCTATTTTCCTAATCTTTCGGTTTATTAAACCCAAAGATCATTGTCTCACTCATTTAGTGAACAATGATCTTTGGGTTTTTATTTTTTATAGGGGGAAAGATACAAAATGAAGTTACTAGAATCTAAGATTAGTCTAGAAGGGAAAGTTTTATCCGAAAACGTCTTAAAGGTAGATTCCTTTCTAAATCATCAAATTGATCCAGCCCTAATGAATGAACTTGGTAAAGAATTTGCAGCCAGGTTTGCGGGCCAAGGGATTACGAAGATCGTGACCATTGAATCCTCCGGTATCGCTCCTGCAGTAATGGCAGGCCTGCACATGAATGTTCCGGTCGTATTTGCCCGAAAACGAAAGTCCTTAACCCTTGTTGATGATCTCTTGAGTGCAACTGTTCATTCCTTTACGAAAAATGAAACGAATGAAGTGTCTATTTCTAAAAAGTATGTTTGTGAAAATGATCGTGTTTTGATTATTGATGATTTTCTAGCAAACGGCCAAGCTGCCCTTGCTTTAGTGGAAATGGTAGAAAAAGCTAATGCAAATGTCGCAGGAATAGGAATTGTCATTGAAAAGTCCTTCCAAGATGGGGCAAATAAATTGAAGGATCTTGGCTTAAGAGTTGAATCATTGGCGAGAATTGCTTCCCTGTCAAATGGAGAGGTTCAATTTATAAAAGAAACTGCAGAGGAGTTAGTGTGATGAAACAAAATCCCTTAAAAGTCGGTTCATTAGGAATTCAGCATGTATTAGCTATGTATGCCGGAGCTGTCATTGTCCCACTTATCATAGGCGGTGCACTCAAATTAACCGGAACGCAATTAACTTATTTAGTTTCAATTGATATTCTCACCAGTGGAATTGCGACAATTTTACAGGTTTGGCAAAACCGCTTTTTTGGGATTGGACTCCCGATTGTTCTAGGCTGTACCTTTACCGCTGTAGGACCGATCATTGCAATTGGCGGTCAATATGGACTTTCCGCCATCTACGGATCTATTATCATGTCAGGAATCATTGTTATCTTAATCGCAAGTTTCTTTGGAAAGCTCGTTAAGTTCTTCCCTCCTGTTGTTACAGGCTCAGTTGTTACTATTATCGGAATTACCCTTATCCCGGTTGCAATGAATAACGTTGCCGGCGGTCAAGGCAGCAAGGATTTTGGCTCTGGAACAAATCTTGCTCTTGCTTTCGGAACTCTTCTTTTTAT
>JAUZQA010000041.1 GCA_030705665.1 Bacillota bacterium | reverse complement strand
ATTAGTAAAAGTGTGTTGCAATACTTTAGGTTGATTTGGCACCCGGTTGATTGGAGCGGAGGGCACTCGACTCCTGCGGGATCAGAGGGCACTGGAGACCCCACAGGCGCCTAAGCGCCGAGGAGGCTCCAGGGACCCTCCCCGCGGAAAGCGAGTGACCGGAGCGGAAATCCCCCGGCTCAATAGCAGGGGATATCCATTAATTTTATATTTATAATAGCTGACAAAATAAAAAATTGCCGAGAAAATGCCCCTTTCTCGACAATTTGAAACGAGAATTCTCTCGTTTTTTATCAATAATTTTATTCAAAAGCTCCCTTGGTATTGACTTCTCTCTTTCTTTTTTTCCAATAAACAAGTCCCAAAATTAAAAGAAGCAAAAGGACAGGGATGATCAAAATTCGATTTTTCATCAGATAAAAAGCGAAAAACCTCCATTTCTCGCCAAGTAATTTTCCTAAAGTGATAAAGGAAAAACACCAAACAACCGCACCTGAATAAGCATATATGGCAAATTTTTTAAAGGAATAACTGTTGATCCCGGCTAAATACGCGGTTACATGACGGACTCCAGGAATAAAGTACCCAATGAAAAGCAGTGTAGGGCCAAATTTAGTAAATAAGGCTTTAGTTTTATTAATTCTGACATTCGTGATATGAACCTTGGGACCAAATTTTTGTAAAAAAGGCAATCCTAATTTAATGCCAAAGAAATAACTCAGTGATATACCCCCAAATGCACCGATAAAAGCACTAAATAAGGATGGGAGATAGGCCATTTTATCTTGAAAAACGTTATACCCTACATAGGTAAGCAACACTTCATCAGGTATAGGGAGGCCAATAATACCACCAAGTAATGCAATGATAATGCCAAAATATCCGTAGTGTTCGAGTAGAAAATTAATATGCCACAAATATTTCACGTCCCGGTGTTATTAATCATTTTTAAAGTAAATTCTTCGAAAAGCAGTTCCAAAAGTAATATATGCTAATAGAGACAATCATATTAAAAGTGAGTACAGAAAAGGTCTATGGTTAATCAAGATCTTTTCGATTTTTCCCTTTGATAAAGCGATAGGCAATGTAAGCTACATACAACGGTGTCGCAATATACATAAGATAAGGAAAATGGTGGTTGTATGGGCTTCTATAAATGACATATAAGAGACAGCCGAGAAAGATTGTTACAATTGTCCCGTATTTTGGCAACGGAACTTCTTTTAAACTTGGAATATGAATCCTGCTGACCATTAAGAAACATAACCCCGTGAATATAACTGATGTGACTAAATGGGGAATGATTTTTCCAAATAGTGTAAGAATCGCTAAAATCCCACCTGCAGCGGTTATAGGAACCCCGACAAAATAGCGCAATGATGCCTTTTTAGGGCTGATATTAAATCTCGCTAAACGAAATGCGCCAAATAATGGGAAAAGCCCTGCGACAGCTAATCCTAATAACCCAAAATGAAAAAAATAGGTGTAATAGACCAAAAATGAAGGAGCTATACCAAAGGTGACAATATCAGCCAAGGAATCTAACTCTTTGCCAAAATTACTATCAGCATTTAACATCCTGGCCAATCTGCCATCCATGCTGTCCAACATCATGCCAATAATAATGAGTATAGCTGCATTTTTATACGAACCATGTGCAGCAAACCCAACGGATAAAAAACCACAATATAAGTTTCCTAATGTGAATAAATTTGGTATCATTTTCGCAAAACGCATCATGTGCCTTCTTTCTATATACTTGTAACATGATTTTCTGAATCATTTTACCATCAATATCATGGATTAGATAATTTCACTCAATTCTTTTATTAATAACACTTTAACACTTTTTTTACAAATTTTCTTTGTACTTGCAGCGGAATTCAACAGCAAATTTTAGACAGCCTAATCAAAAGAAGTAGATCGGAAATTCTATGTAATTTAGTAAGTCGGGGAAATCAATGAACGGATTTCTGTTGCCCTGAATTCGGTATATGGCCTGATTACGATGTTTCTCATAAAGTGTCACTTGGTTTTGTAGGTGCCAATTAATGAGTAAGGGAATGCTAATATTATTTCTGTAAGCTTTTTTAATCGCTCTTGGGTAGCGAAGAAAAAAATACAACATTGCCCTTGCAATTGCCCCTTTTCCAAACCTGGGTTCAAACCTTTCATTTAATGCACTGCCGCATGAATGATGAGGATTGGATTCAGGGAATAGGCTGCAAAGTTCATCATAAGTAAAATTTGATCGAACAATATTACATTCTGGATTACAAACAAATAGATGGTGTAAGTCACCTTTCATAGGCTCCAGAGCACCAAACCACGACTGTGGGACAATATGTTCTGTATTGAGTTTTAATTTTCGCTCATATGTTTTAAGCTGCTTAAGCAATTCATAATCCTTTTGCTCAGCTTTTTCAAACTCTTTTCCGAGTGCTGCCTTGTGACCAATTAATTCATACTCCTGGAGAATCAAAGAACGCGGGTCCTTGGTTTCACCTGAGTATATACATTTAACCGTACCATCTGGATATAGGTCAACCCAAGTATATAAATATAAATCTTTACTTATAAAGTATGGGTTCTGATTTTTATGTGTTTTTTCAATGAGATGATTATATTTGTAAAATAACTCTGTTCCCCGGCAAGATTGGTTTATTATAGTCTGATAATATTGAGTAATTTCCGTTTTATTTTGTTTTTCATGGAAATACACTTGCTTATCTTCATACATCTTTCTTAGATTTTCTCTTAGAACGATTAATTGCTTAGTTAGATTGATATTTAATGGTTTTCTTTCCGGCTGTTTTTGTGATGTGTTGTTTTTCTTTGCCATTAGTGTCTCCCTTTTAGTTCTATCGAAATCTATTATATTACAAAGTTGGGAATCAGCATTCAATAAATTACAAATCAGCTAACGAAATATTTTTCTTGTTAATTATGTTTAAGAGAAGGTGTGAAGATAGTCAAGATAGAAACATTAAATTAAGTAAGGAAAAATACTGCTAAGTGAGGCGTATAAACAGTGAATGTAACTAAAGTAGGTGTCATTGGAATTGGAAATATGGGGAAGGAATATATCCTTCAGCTGGACCAAGGTCAAGTTGAAGGTGCAGTTTTATCCGCTGTATGCGGCAGAAGAGAGGAACAATTGGAGTGGGTAAAGAATCATACTTCTGGTGATGTACAGACATTTGTTCACGAAGACGACTTTTTTAATTTTTTTGACATGGATGCCGTTATCATTACAACGCCGCATTATAGTCATCCTGACCTGGCCATTAGGGCTTTTGCAAAGGGGCTGCATGTCTTGGTGGAAAAGCCTGCTGGTGTTTATACAAAAGATGTCGAAAAAATGAATGAAGCAGCCAGATTAAGCGGCAAAGTATATAGTATGATGTATAACCAGCGCACAAATCCCCTCTATCAAAAATTAAGGGAGCTTATTCAAAACAATGAACTAGGGGAAATTAAGCGAACCAATTGGATCATAACCAATAACTATCGTTCACAAAGCTATTATGATTCAAGCTATTGGCGGGCAACCTGGAGCGGGGAAGGCGGGGGAGTATTAATTAACCAGTCTGTACATCAATTAGACCTCTGGCAATGGACAACAGGGCTAATGCCAAAACGTGTACAAGGCTTTTGCGGCAATGGAAAATATCATGATATTGAAGTTGAAGATGATGTAACTGCATATGTTGAGTACGAAAATGGGGCAACTGGTGTTTTCATTACATCTACAGGGGAAGCACCTGGAACAAATCGGTTTGAAATTGTCGGCGAACGTGGAAAGATCGTTATTGAAAATGAACAACTAAAATTTTATCGACTAACAAAATCTGAAAGGGAGTTCAATGCAACCTATCAAGGAGGATTTGGTGAACCAGAATGTTGGGAGATTAACATTCCAATTAAAGGGGAAAACCAAGAACATTTAGGAATAATACGAAATTGGGTAAATAGTATTCGAAAAGGCACCCCATTAATAGCACCTGGTGAGGAAGGGATCAAAGCAGTTGAGATATTGAATAGTGTTTACCTCTCTTCTTGGCTGAATAAATCAGTCGAGCTGCCAATAGATGGTGACCTGTATGTTGAAAAACTCCAAGAGAAAATTAATCAATCAAAATCAAGGCCTAAGTAAATAATAAGGAAGTTTAGAGGTACTATTCTTGGAAAGCTTCCTTTGAATAGTACCTGAATTTGTTTATGAGGAAGTAAATTCTGCACCATTAACATGTAATGTTTGACCTGTTACATATTGAGAATCATGGCTGGCAAGGTAAACATAAGTTGGAGCCAGCTCAAACGGCTGTCCAGCACGCTTCATTGGTACATCCGTCCCAAAAGCTGCAACGTCTCCATCAGACATGGATGCAGGAATAAGAGGAGACCAGATCGGACCTGGCGCTACTGCATTCACTCGAATTCCTTGGTCAGCAAGATTATTTGCCAGTGCGCGGGTAAAAGATACAATTGCCCCTTTTGTTGCAGAGTAGTCAATTAGTGTTTTATGGCCATAATAGGCTGTAACCGATGCAGTATTGATGACAGCACTTCCTTGCTTAAGGTGTGGCATAGCTGACTGAGTCATAAAAAAGTATGAAAAGATGTTGGTGGCAAATGTATGGACAAGCTGCTGTTCTGTTATATTCATTATGCTCTCTTGGGGATATTGGACCGCACAATTGTTTACAAGAATATCGATTTTTCCATATGTGTTCAACGTTTCTTCCACAACATAGACACAGTTTTCCTTAAAGCGCAGGTCAGTAGAGAGAATGATGCATCTTTTGCCAAGTTTCTCAATAGCTTCTTTTGTTTCTTCTGCATCTTCATGTTCGTCAAGGTAAGCAATTGCAACATCGGCCCCTTCTTTAGCAAAGGCAACAGCCACGGCCCTGCCAATTCCACTGTCTCCCCCAGTAATAATAGCAGTTTTGTTAAATAATTTTTTACTTCCAATATAAGATGGATTATCGAAAATAGGTCTTGGATCCATTAGATATTCAAGTCCGGGTTGTTGTTCCTGATGTTGTGGCGGAAAGCTAATTGCCTGTTCCTCACATTTTATTTCTTTACTGTAATATGGATACACAGGGTAATCGTTCATAAGGGTCCCTCCGAATTAAGTGCACATAACTAGAACAATATATGCTGGTTTAAAAGGGCGGGTTACTTAGCATTTTCAGCACCCAATTAAAATCTAATGACTCGGCCATTAAATTTGGCTTTCCAGTAGCCGCTTGTCATGTCAGCTATGGCAACCCCAGTTGTACTCTGTGACCCGATGAATTGCCCGTTTCCTATGTAAATCCCGACATGTCCATCTTGTTTATAGGTATCAAAAAACACTAAATCCCCTGGCTGAAGGCTCTGGGCAGGTATTTGCCTTCCTGAGTTCTTAATGGTATCAGTATTGGTGCCAACATTGATCCCTACTTGGGATAATGCCCAATGAACAAAGCCTGAACAATCAAATCTTCCATTTTGAATATCAGAAGCTGTCCTGCCTCCGCCAAAAACGTACACAGAGTGTCCAATATATTTTTGGCTAATACTCAAAATTTTCACAGCTAGTCCTGAACTTGGTGCCAAAATGGAAGGAATGATGGAAGAAACAGGGTTCACTGCAGCTGCATGATCCTGATTTTGTTCCTGGAATTGTATTTTCATCTCTTCATAATGTTTTTTCTGTTTTAAGATTTGAGCTTGCATCCCTTCGTACTCAGTCTTCATTCTATTCAGTTTTACATACTTATCCGTTAAAGACTTATGCTTGAGATCGTATTCTTCTTTTTCATTTTGTTGTTTTTTAAGGAGATCATGATCGGCTTGTACAATCATAGCTACAGATCCAGCACGATCTATAAACTCGCTTATGTTCTTGGTGTCAAGGAGTGCATTAAGAAAGGTTAGATCTCCACTCGTTACCTGATAAGCTTTTGCGCGCTCTTTTAATAAATCTCCTCGTTTTGCCATATTTTCATGTAAGACGGCCGTTTCATGTTCAAGTTTCAAAATATCTGTGTGAATCACGTCAATATCATTTTCAATTGTATGGATCGCATGCTGATTGTCAAAAATGGTTTGATTTATATTCTGAAGACGTTTATCTATTTCGGAGGGAGTATTAGGTTGTTGCCCATTTTGAACATCAATAATGGAACCTTGATTTTTCAATTCCGAAGGATTCAGGATTGCCCCATAAGCTCTAGGGGGCGCAAAAGACACCATTCCAACAATACAAATATTGATAAAAAATAAAAACCACCTTCTCATTCTCATCACCTTCATTTCCTAAATCCAATTAAATTTGATGATGTCTCAATATTCAGAAAAATCATTAACAAGGATTTTAACATGAGAATATTTCAAGCATGTAATGAGGTTATTACAATTCAGTGTCGAAAAATTTACATGAAATTCAAAGTTTTTAATCCTAAGGGAATGTAGGTAAAAAAATACAGTTCTTTGTCTTTTATTAAAGAAAGATAACAATTCTTTTAAGAGTCTATAAATAACCAATCGTTCGACAAATTCCTAAATTTGCCATCATTATAATGGCATAGAAGCCTGCAAGTTTTAAAGAGGGAGGCGTTTTTAAAGGGTGGAAAATTTATTGAAAAGTAGAATTCAGCAAAAAAGACAATATCTAATTGAGGCACTCATTAAATCCGGTATATATAAAAAAAACAACAAACATCTTTATGAATGGACATTAAGTGACTTAGAAAAAGAGTATAAAAGTATGGAAAATAGTTTGACTTTCAAACGAGGTAGAAGTTCAACTTGTTCGTATTAACATATTTTTTAGAGACCAGAAAAAGAAATGGAAACTGAATGGAGGTCTTGAATTGAAAATACGACAAAACATTGCTTTTTTAGGTGCGGGCTCAATGGCAGAAGCGATGATTGCAGGAATAGTAAATAAAGGGCAAATGTCAAAATGCCAACTTTTTGTTACAAATCGGAGCAATCAACAAAGATTGTTAGATCTTAAGGCAAAGTACGGGATAACTGCCATCAATCGTGAACAGTTAAACTTTGAAGAAATTGATATCTTGATTTTAGTAACAAAGCCAAAGGATATAGAGGAAGTGTTACATTTTTTGAAAACGAGGCTGAAGCCGCATGTACTGATTCTATCGGCGGTAGCTGGGATCACAACCCCTTGGCTTGAAAAGAACATGCCGAGCGGACAACAGGTGATTCGAATTATGCCCAATACGTCAAGCCAGATCTGTGAGTCTGCTACAGCTATGTCTCCGGGAAAGAACGCGGGCAAACAAGCTATTTTTCGAGGCGAAAAACTGATGAATATGCTTGGTACTGTATACTTAATTGATGAAGATAAAATGGATATTTTTACAGGAATTGCCGGGAGTGGACCTGCTTATTTTTACTATTTAATGGAGCAAATTGAAAAGGCTGGTAAAGAGGGAGGCCTTGATATTTTGGCAATAAGGGAAATCAGTGCCCAAACTCTGCTAGGTGCGGCGAAAATGGTATTGCAGCAAAATGAATCTCCTGGTGATTTGAGGGAAAGGGTAACCTCACCAAATGGGACTACAGCAGCAGGATTGGCAGCATTAGAAAAATATGGCGGTGGCATGGCAATTACTCAAGCAATAAAAGGGGCATCCTCACGGTCAAAAGAAATGAGCCGCAAACTTCAAAAGCTAAAAAATTAATCGATAATAATAGGAGTGATTCGGTGGTACATGACATAAAAAAACGAGTTGTGATTAAAATTGGCAGCAGCTCTCTTACCAGCCTGCAAGGGGAGATTAGTTGCAGGAAACTCGAAAAATTGGTGGATGACATTGTTCAGTTAAAAGATGAAGGACATCAAGTTCTCCTTGTTTCATCTGGGGCAGTCGCTGCCGGCTACCGAAAACTGGGATTTGCTGAGCGGCCAAGTCGGCTGCCTGAAAAACAAGCTGCAGCTTCGATCGGTCAAAGTCTTTTAATGGAATCCTATTCAAAAATTTTCCTATCCCATGGGTACGTTGTCTCCCAGATTCTTATTACCAAAGAGGATTTTTCAGATCCCAACAGGCATAAAAATGTTAAAAATACAATAAATGTTCTGCTGGAACGAGGAATTATCCCGATTATCAATGAAAACGACACAGTGACGGTAAGCCGTATAAAATTCGGTGACAATGATACGCTTGCTGCAAAAGCAGCAATCCTGACAGATGCTGATATGCTAATTATTCTTTCAGATATTGATGGTTTATATAATACTGACCCCAGGAAAACGAAACAGGCAAAACGGTTGGAACGAGTTCATGAAATAACTGCTAAAATCGAAGCTGCTGCTGGAGGAACAGGAAGCACGGTTGGCACCGGTGGCATGAAATCTAAAATTGCAGCATTTAAAATTGCAATGGCATCTGGAATCATTGCATTTCTAGGGAAAGCAGGAACCCCTAATATTTTACAGGATGCTGTGAAACAAAAAGCATTAGGAACGTATTTTGAAGGGAAGGCTCCTTATCTAAAATTAAATTAACTTTACTTTTTATATAAGTAAAGGTCGAAATCTAGACGATTTCGACCTTTTTCATTGCCTTAGTTAATCGTTAAACAGAATGCTTTCTTTTGATTGATTATAATGTAGAATGATTTTCTCAGGATCAGATCTAATGAAAAAATTGAGCTGCCGAAGCAGCTCAAATTTAGTTTACATTTGCCTCAGTTTACTTTTTCTTTGGCCATAGCAAAAATAAATGACAAACCCTGCAATCATCCAAATGATAAATCGAATCCACGTAATTTTGGGCAAACTGATGATTAAATAAATAGAAAAGCAAATTCCTATAAGTGGGATGAATGGTACAAAAGGTGTTTGGAATTTTCTTTCGAGGTCAGGTCGTTTTTTTCGTAATACGATGATGGATGTACATATTAAGATAAAGGCAGCCAAGGTTCCTATGTTCACTAGTTCAGCGACTTCAGCTATTGGAGTAAATCCAGAAACAAGTGCTGTAACGGCACCGATAATCAGCGTTGGTCGAAAAGGAGTTTGAAACTTCGGATGTAATTTAGAAAACCAACCAGGAAGCAAACCATCCCTGCTCATTGAAAACCAGATTCGTGAACCGGCAAGCATAAAGGAAAATAACACGGAAAGAATCCCGGCAATAGCAGCAGCAGAGATAAAAATTGTAATCCATGTTAAACCTACATGATCAAACGCTTTAGCTATTGGTGCTGCATTGTTAAGAGTTTGATAGGGGGCCATGCCCGTGATCACTAGTGACATTCCGATGTATAGGCATAAAGCAATGGCTAATGAAAAAACAACTGCTTTTGGTAAATCACGCTGCGGATTTTTCGATTCTTCCGCAGCAGTCGTTAAGGTATCGTAACCGAAAACCGCAAAGAATACCAATGCAGCCCCACCCATTACACCATGAAAACCAAATGGCATAAAAGGATGCCAATTGGATGGATGAATATAAAAAACTCCAATTAAAATTACAACTAAAACGATGACTAATTTAATAAATACCATAATGTTATTAAATTTAGCACCCCATTCAATCCCTAAGGTTAACAACGCTGCAATAGCCAAACTAATAACAATTGCCACCAAATCAACAGCATGACCAGAACCTGTTCCAGGTGCACCTTGAGCCCATACAGGCAGGTGTATTCCAATCCGGCTAAGAATTTCTTGAGCATAACCTGACCAGCCAATAGCGACAACGGCAATTACCAAGGTATACTCCAACAATAAATCCCAGCCAATCAGCCAGGCAGCTCCTTCTCCTAATACTGCATAGCTGTAGGTATAGGCGCTGCCGGCAATAGGGATTAAGCCGGCAAATTCTGCATAGCATAATGCCGCAGCTGCACTTGCCAGCCCAGCGATGAGAAAAGATAAAATGACAGCAGGCCCTGCGTGTTTTGCTGCTGCAACCCCTGTTAACACAAAAATGCCTACCCCAATAATGCCTCCTAAACCAATTGAAGTCAGTTGCCATAATCCCAAGATTCGTTTTAAACCGCTGCTGCTTGTGCTTTCCTGCTGTAATTGATCAATTGATTTTTTTCGAAAAAATGGATTCATAGTCAGCCTCCTATTCCTCTCCTGTTAAAGAAGGGAGTGTTTTGGGTTAATAACACAACTATGTATTTTTTAGTACGCATATACGGGAATTCGTGAACTCTAACCTTTTTTTAACAAAGCTGTAATAGATACTCAGGTGCATTACAAATAGGTAACAAAAACTAAGCAAAGCATTACGAACTTCGGAAATAGGCGGTTTAATGCCTGCCGAAAATGCTCAAAATAGGGGAAACAAATAAAGTCAGGCGTGGTGATCTTGAACTTTAACTTCATTTTTGAATCTATATTATTATTAGTTACCAGCGTAATCGTCCTAAGATTTGCAGGTAAAAAATCGGTTGCAAAAATGACCGCTCTAGAAACGGTTGTTATCTTGGCAATAGGCACAACAATGGGTCATGCCGTCAAGGAAAATAAATTGTGGCAAGTGATCCTTGTCCTGATCGTCTATGGTGTTTTTATAATTGTCGTCCAAAAGCTTGAGCTCAAACTGAGCATCTTTGAACGTTATTTGATCGGCGACGCTACACTTGTTATTAATGAGGGGGAATTAATTACAGATAATTTGAAAAAACTGCGGATGTCAAAGAAACAATTAGAAATGAGATTACGACAAAAAGGGATTTCTTATATTACAGATGTTAAAATCGGAACAATTGAATCAGATGGGGAATTCGGCTTTGAACTGATGCCGTATGCAAAACCAATTACAAAGGATGAACTATTGAATATATTAAATAAACAACACTCTGAAGGAGGTTCAAAAGGAGAAAATATTTTTGATTCAGTAGTGAAAAACAATAAATAACATCGATATGATGTCATTAAGAAGGCCCTTGGGGTCTTCTTTTTTTGTGAAAAAACGACTAATTCCTACCATTTTTGGTGTATAAATCCTCATTAATTGCTGTTATTTCAGGGTTTATGACAAAATGAGATACAGTTTTAATCTTTTTGTAACATGATTGGTACAAACTTTTGTTATAAATAAGTATACAGAAGAGGAGGAGTATGCAAATGATAAAGCGTATAATTCTCACAATGTTTACTGGGGCGTTGTGCGTTTCTGGTTCCGCACTTACTTATGCGCAAACTAACACACAAGCTTTACAAAATGTTCAGCAGCAGCTTAACCAGCAGGCTCAAGAAAAACAGTCAGTTAGTAATGATATTCAAAGTATTCAACAAGAGATCACTTCGTTAAATACATATATTTCCCAGAATCAAGCCGCGTTAAATAACACGCAGCAAAAAATGGCGGCTACGGCTCAACTCATTGAAGAGAAAAAGCAGGAAATTGTTACATTAGAAGATAAAATTTCTGCTCGTAAAGATGTTATGAAAAAGAGGATTGTTGCACTTCAACATGATGATCATCTTAGTATGGTTATTAAAGTATTCTTGGATTCTAAAAATCTCGACGACTTCATTCAACGTGCAAGTGCTGTTTCTGCGTTGTTTAATGCAGACCAAGATATATTAACAGCACAAAAGAATGATTTAAGCAAAATAGAAGATGACAAAAAAGAGATTGATAGTCAAGAACGGGTATTAGAAGAAGAGCAAAAATCTTTGGCGAAACAACAAGATGATCTTGCTCAAAATATGCAAAAAAGACAAGATACTTTATCATCCCTTCAGGATAAAATGAATCAAATTGATCAACAGATTCAGGTTACTCAAGATCAAAAAGCCAATATTGAGTCACAAATTCAAGCAGCTCAAGAGAAGCTTCGTCAGGAGCAAGCAGCGGCTGCTGCGAGTAAGGCGGCAAGCAGCACTCAAAGTGGAAATGATCAGCCTGCAGGAAGCGGCCAAGAAATGTATGTTACCGCAACTGCATACAATCCTGAGGATAATGCTTTTATGACAACACTCGGTTACAATATTAAAGCAAATCCAAACATGAAATTGATTGCTGTTGATCCATCGGTTATTCCATTAGGGAAAAAGGTATGGGTTGAAGGATATGGTGTTGCAATTGCTGGTGATACGGGCGGTGCCATTAAGGGACATAGAATTGATGTATTAATGCCAACAAAGGCAGATGCACTAGCATATGGCCGAAAGGCAGTAAAAATTGTTATTTTGGACTAGCACTAATAAAGGAATTTGAAAAAGCTGGATAAATTCTACTTCTTTAAAGTGAATTTATCCAGCTTTTTTCGTTTATAGTTGATTCGATTGTTTTTTGTCTTGAAGGGCTTGCAGCAGTTTTTGCATTTCATCCTTGCTCAAAAATTTAGTTAGCTCATCCTGACTAATGGTGACATTTAAAGATTCTACATGAAAAACAAACTTACCTTCAGGGGTTTGCCCAATTTCAAAATGATCCCCAATAAATTCCACAGTTCCATTTGGCCTTTTTTCGATATGAGCATTTTTTAATCCGTTATATATTGCCGGTTTAATTGTATCTTCTACGTAAGAGGAAGTGTAATTAGCCATCTGTTTTCCTTTATTGAAAACATCCTTAGGTGAATAGCCCAAGAATCCGACCATAATGATCCCTATTATGGCAGCGATTAATGTTAATTTAAAAGTAAATCTAAATAATGCTCTAACTAAGAATATTCCTATAATAAGGAAGATAATCGCGATAAATGGGTGCCCGACGGGAATATGTGCTAACAAATCATTCATTTAAGAACTCCCTTCTGTAAGTATACAGAATCATTTTGCATAAAAGTGATGAAGGTTTTATTAACAGTTTGATCTAAAATTATCCATTTAAAACCACCATCATTTACATAACTGAAAAGATTTTGGGCAAAATAAAAAAGTGTCAAAAGACACTTTAGGTATTGTAAATTTTTTAACCAGGTGGATAACCTTGAAGAGTATTGTAGAGTCGGTGGATGTGAGGTAAGAACCTTACCTTAAGGGTAGACAGTCTTGATACAACAAGTTAACCGTATAGTTTATATGTTAAAGTGAATGAATTATCTTTACTCATTAATTAGCTTTTTAAAAAATGATATTTAGAGATGTAGATATCAAGTTTTTGACTTATTTCTAGAGTTCTTTCACTGTTAAGTCCTTCTTGGATGCCAATACGGATCATTTCATCACGAAGCGTTTCGATAAGCTTTTCAAGTTTGGATTTCTCATCATTAATTGGCATAAAAAACATGAATAATCTCCTTTATGATATAGTACATTTACAAATTTATCATAAATTTACAAATAGTTAAGTGATTTTTCCCACAGAAGACAAATACTTTCGGCCTAAAAATTAAATAGAAATTCAAATT
>JAUZQA010000409.1 GCA_030705665.1 Bacillota bacterium | reverse complement strand
TGTGTTAACGGTACCGCTCTTCTTTAAATGGATTTGCTGTCATCGAATAGCCAAGCTCTTCCCAAAAACCAGCCTCGTCTACTTTCATAAACTCAATCCCTGAAACCCACTTTGAGCCTTTCCATAGATAAAATACTTCTGGTGGAATAAACCTTAGTGGATAACCATGTTTTTGATCAATATCATGCCAATCATGATTTTTATCCTTCCAACGGTATACAAACAAAGAATCGTCCCCTAATAAAGGCTCTAGCGGCAGGTTTGCAGAATAGCCAAATCTGTCCCCATTGTAGTAACCGTAAATTTTAATGTATTTTACACCTTCATTAATTTCAACAAATTTCAATAACTCTCTAAGTGCAATTCCTTCAAAAGTTGTATCAAATTTAGACCAGGTGGTAACACAATGCATGTTAACGCTTGATATGGTCTTTGGAAGCACCATGATTTCCTTATAGGATAATGACTTTTCTTCCTTTACCTCACCAAAAAGTCTGAAATTCCATGTGATTTCATTAAACTCGGGAACATCCCCTGTGTGCAGTATTGGCCATTTTTCTGTTTCGAATTGGCCAGGTGGAAGCTGCTTTTTCATCTTACACCATTCCTTTTTCATCTTAAACGTTAATTAAATCGCGTGCTTAGTATAGTATGCATCAAAATAATGAAAGCAAATCGTAGCCAAATCCATTACTTGGGGTTTACCTAAAACTTGGAACCATTATACTCCCATAAATTTCTTATTCGACTATCCTCGTTACTTTAATAAGGAATTATTCTGTAACCTAAAATCGACCGATTCTTTTTAGATTTGTTTGAAATAAATGAATAGCCAATAGTTAAAAAGTACGAGAATCTTTTTAGATTCGGAATAAACTGAATCTGATTTAGGGAGTAGGGGGTGAAACCATGCAAAAACCTTGGTTCAACCATTCTTGTATTAGTGAACAGGAAGTTCGTTTAAGTAATGCCATGCGTTTAGTTTGGGAACAACACGTGTACTGGACAAGAATGACAATCAATGGCATTGCTTTTAATTTACCTGATATAGACGCTGTTACCGCACGTCTACTTCGAAACGCTACAGATATGGGCAATTTACTAAAGCCCTTCTATGGAAATAGAATAGCCGCAAAGTTCAGCAATTTAATAAGGGAACACCTGTTAATTGCTCCGGAACTTGTTAAAGTCGCAAAAGCAGGAGATCAAAAAGCTGTAGCGGATGCAGAGAGAAGATGGTATGCAAATGGAGAAGAAATTGCCGAATTCCTAAGCAGGATAAATCCGTTTATAGCAAGAGATGAATTCCAAGAAATGTTTTTCGAGCATCTGGCACTTACTACAAAGGAAGCATTATTTACACTTCAAAACAATTTTAAATCAAGTATTGCAGTGTTTGATAAAATTGAAGCACAAGGTTTACAAATGGCGGACACAATAACGAATGCAATTGTGAAACAGTTCCCCAGAAAGTTTCAAATCTAAGAGCTACTGATAGCACCATAAGATAATTAATGGCACTAATTTCAGTGCCATATTTATGTAGTTTGTGTGATTCTAAATTGAACTAAACTGAGGCAGGTTAGTGGAATCGAGTAGGAGGAGATAAATAATTTATCCCCGACCTCTCACACCACAGTACGTACGGTTCTCGTATACGGCGGTTCAACCTTTTAAGTATCGAGACTCATAAAGTTGGGAAATATCTTTCAATCTCCACTTGGTGAGTCTTTCTTTCGTTATCGCTTGATGTAAGATTTCACTTTTTGATATACGCCAATTTCCCTTGCGGGAGTTGGCCAATTTCATGCCATCATCATGTTTGATTCCGTATTTTCTAAGCATCTTGTATCTAGTTTTAATCTTACTTCTCACTCTAAATCTTCTTTCAACCGAGTTCATAGTGCTCATCCGTGAGACCTCCCCGGGTAAGTGCGATAACCTTCTTCTCGTGTAACAGCTATATTTACTGTATGGGATTCGGGCAGTATTGGACTTTATCTTGATGTGCAGACTCGTCCGTCCCAATTCAGCCTTGTATATAGTTTCTGTTCGTCAGTTCAAGAATTTGCCTCCGGCTTCCTTCAGATTCCACCTCACGGTGGACACCCTTGCCATTGGCTAACAGTTCCTACTGCCAAGCCTGTAGTGGACTTTACCAAGTTATCACCCATACCGGGCGCACACAAGAAAAAGAGCCGCAGATGCGACTCTTTGTTAAACTCAAGCCCCATTCGTTTAAGTGAAAATTTCCACAATCCAACTTGATGTAAACTTAAAATGTAAAAGCATCCAAACTGGTTCATTTGGATGCTTTTTGTCTACAAATTAAAGACGAACACTATAAGATTTCGTTGAGAGTAATTATTTTTCAGTTGCTGTATTTCCCATTGATATAGAAATTCTATTCCAACTGTTAATTTGATTAATTATTATAACAAGGTCAACATACTGTTTCTCGTCATAGTGTTCACGCACTCTTTGATAAAGCTCATCAGGAACACGTTTTGTCGGAATTAATGTCACATGCTCTGCCAACTCTAAAGCTACTTTTTCTGATTCTGTATAGAATTCACACTCTTGCCAAGCACTAACACAGTATATTCTTTGTTCTGTCTCACCCATTTTTCGAGCATCTGCCGTATGCATATTCAAACAATATGCACAGCCGTTTATTTGAGAAGCCCGAATTTTTATAAGTTCACGAAGTTTACGGTCTATATCTGTATTTTTGGTGTACTTTTCCATTTACATCATTATTTTAAGTGCTGCTGGTGCTACATTGTAATAATCAATTCGTTGTTCCAATTTCATTTCCTCTTTTCTCCAATAAAATGAATTTCAGATGATAATTATAGACTATAATTATTTTTGTCAATTTATATGATTTACCTAAAAGAGATTTCTTTAATTTGACTAACACTCTAAATACTCATAAGATACAATTTGTAACCCCTTAAAATCAAAAGCAGGTGAGCTTATATGCAGTATAGTGTCGGAGTTGAATATGCTTTACATTGTCTGGTTTATTTAATTGATGTTCCTTCCAAGGAAAGTATAGGGATAAAAGATTTGGCAGAATTCCAAGGACTTTCTGAGACATTTCTTTCAAAAGTTTTCGGTAAATTATCTAAGGCTGGCATTGTAATTTCTGTCCCTGGTGTAAAGGGCGGATATAGGTTATCTAAGTCCCCAGAAGATATTTCCTTTTGGGATGTAACTGAAGCAGTTGAAGGTACTAAGCCTATTTTTCAATGTAAAAATATTAAAGACAATGGTTATTTGTATAGAGAAAACTGCTGTTCAGCCCCTGCCTCTTGCACCATTAATTTAGTTATGCTTTCTGCGGAAGAAAAAATGCGTGATTTTTTGCGTAGTAAAACTCTTTCATGGTTAAATGAAGAGCTTGAGCGTACCTTACCTAAACAAATACGTGAAGATACTCGGAAATATTTTTCGAAGAGCAACATATAAAAAACCTCTAATAAAATTCTTTAATTAAAGGAATTTATAGAGGTTTTTTCTTTGTTCAAGGAAAATGTATCTTTAAATTGTTTATTAGTGATTACCAGGAATGCCTCTGGCAGCGTTGAGGTCAGGGGTTCGAGCCCCCTATTCTCCATAACCCGAAACCCTTGCGCAGCAAGGGTTTTTCTTTGTTTTCTTTTTCTATAATCCTTTCAGAGTTAAATCCCCTGTTATAAAATTAGAGCGTTTTTGAAGTTTCTCTGACCGTAAACTATAGGCAACTAGTTTCTTTTTATACTGTTTGACCACTTCCACACGATCATTGTAGCAATACACAAAAATCCTAATCTCTTTTTTTCCTATTTTGGTATCAATAACGAATGGAGTTTCACTGTTCTTTGGTTGTAAAAATAGTTCCTCTGTCCCCCTCAGAATATTATGCTTTTTTAAAAAAAAGGACTCGTTTAAGTCACTAATTACTTTTTCCTTGTCTTTGCTTTCCAGACATTTTCCGTTAATGGTCACGTTTACATTTGTGGCACTAAGTTTTGGATGTATTTCGAATTTGCTGATCAGTCTTTCCACAGCATTATTTGTAAGACTGGATGACACAATAATAACTATACTTGAAACAATGCATACAATCCAAACAACACTCAAGCTCATATTTTTTCATCTCCCTTAATTAAAAAATAACCTGGACGAGGAATTTATTTATGTTATATCTTCAAGTAATTATTCCTCGTTTTATAATTTTCAATAAAATTGAAGCACAGCCTAATTCATTATTA
>JAUZQA010000408.1 GCA_030705665.1 Bacillota bacterium | reverse complement strand
TTACTTGGAATTTGGGTTAATTCAGATCTTTTCAATAAATAATGTAAATGCTGAACAGGCATTGATCCATGGCCTTTGCTGTCTCCGAGCGTGAATTGGATTGTTACGCCATTATCCCGAATAACGGTAAGCGCCTCGGCAGAATTAAAAAAGCCTTTGATATTTTGCGATATTTGATATTTCGTACCTTCTTCAATTGGCAATTGTCTCTCTCCTTTTTTTTTCATCTTACTAGTATTATTCCATCATATCTTTTTATACATACCTATTTTTTCTATGCCTGTGCTAAATTTGGCTGGATGGAGAGAAAAACTGCTGGATGCCGAGGAACATTAAAAAAAGCCCAGTTCACTTTTGTTTGTGAACTGGGATTTCACAGAAGGTTTATATGATTTTACTCTTTGGGTTTTACTGGCAATGATGAATCAATTAT
The DNA here is from genome assembly GCA_030705665.1 of Bacillota bacterium. The sequence goes on along the minus strand of JAUZQA010000408.1, from coordinate 3,826 downwards.
TCCCTTCCTTTAGCTTTACAAGTTTTGAAGGATTGTTTATTTTATATGGAACTGTGATCGTAAAGCTAAATTCTTCAGGAGTATCTTTTCCTTTTGTTAATTTCTTGGTTGTTATTTTCCCATCAAATTCAAGAAGATCCCCAATTGCCAATTCCCACTTTTTAAGTGTTTTGCTGTAACTGCACCATGCAAATTCAATGGTAATTGGTTGTTCTTGATGAATCTGAACGTTTTCAAAGATGACTACTTCGTCATTTTCTTCGGTAAAGGAGTTATATGTCATTGCAAATTGTTTTACCGCTGCAGAAAAATGCACTTTCTCATTTGGAAGCTCGAGTTTTACTGCTTTTTCTTTTTTTGCCTTTTTAGGTTCAGATGGTTTTGTTTCAACCTTTTTGGCCTCTGCAGTTTTTATCTGTTTCGAAGGCTCTTCCATAGGAGTTTCACTTTCCCTATCATTTCCTTCCTGCCACATACTCTCCTTCCCAAAGCTCGCCTGCTGCATTTCTTTTAGATATGCCGGATGGATACAAGATAGACTTCCGTCTTTAAATTCAATAACCACAGTATTAAATTCATCTGTTTTTCCGTATATTTCATATCCTTTGATTGTCACTAGGTCTTGAAAATCTTTCTCTTTATACCAAAACTCTTCCTTTGCAGAGGATAAACCCCATTCTTTTACCTTCTGTTTATAGTGCTCCTTATCGTGAAAATCTTGAAATTGTCCGACTGGAGGAATAAGCTTTACTATCATTTTATTGGCCACCTGCACTATCACCTTATTTATTATTTGATTATACCACGATTTGAGGCATGTATTCCTGTTAGAGAAGACGATGACAAATAATAAGCGTCCATCAGTATGATAGACGCTTATCGAACACCTTAAGTCTTTTATTATAATTTAACGCTCCAGCCAAATGGATCTGTTTCGATCCCATTTTGGATCCCAGTCAATGTATCATACAATTTCTTAGAAAGTTTTCCAATTTCTCCATTATTAACAGCTAATTTTTCATTTTGATAAAAGAATTCGCCAATTGGAGAAATAACCGCTGCGGTTCCTGTTCCAAACGCTTCTTCTAACAAGCCGCCTTTATATGCTTGGACAATCTCATCCATAGAGATTCTTTTTTCCGTTACAGGTACATTCCAATGCTTTAATAATTGTATGATGGAATCTCTTGTGATTCCTGCAAGAATACTGCCATTTAAAGCAGGTGTGATGACTTCTCCATTAACCTTAAAGAAAATATTCATGCTGCCAACTTCTTCAATATACTTATTTTCTCTTCCATCGAGCCATAGAACTTGGGAATATCCTACCTTGCTGGATTCTTCCTGTGCTTTCAAGCTGCTTGCATAGTTTCCGCCAGTTTTTGCGGTACCTGTCCCCCCTGCTACCGTACGAACATAGTTTTTCTCTACGGCAATTTTAACCGGATTTAACCCTTCTTTGTAATACGATCCCACTGGAGACAAAATAATGATAAATAAATAGTTCTTCGACGGATGTACCCCTAAATGTGGTTCAGTTGAAATAACAAACGGCCGTATGTAAAGTGATGTTCCTGGTGCGGATGGGATCCAGTCTCTGTCTAGTTTAATTAATTGTTTAAGAGCTTCCAGTGCCAATTCCTCATCGATGTGCGGGATGCATAATCGGTCATTAGAGTTATTTAACCTTTTAAAGTTCTGGTCAGGTCTGAATAATAAAACTTCTTCATCTTTCGTTAAATATGCCTTCATTCCTTCGAATACAGTTTGACCATAATGGAAAACCATACAGGATGGATCTAACGCTAGCGGTTGATAAGGAATAATCCTAGGGTCATGCCATCCCTGCCCTTCCGTGTAATCCATCAAAAACATATGATCCGTAAAGTATTGTCCAAATCCCAATTGATCTGCTTCAGGTTTTGGCTTTCTGTTTTGGTTAATAATTGTTTTAATTTGTAAATCTTTCATGACTATTTCCTCCTAAGACTATTCAAGCTTCTAGTTTCTAACATGGAATAGAGAGTTATTATGATTAATCTACTCCACTTATTGTTAGAAGAAAAGAATTATGCATACATTTTTATTTGATTTGTAATATTCAAATCACTTTTCTACTAAAATTTTACCATAGTTTTTCAATAAATTAAGAAATTTTGTAAAAAACAAATAAAAAAAACTTCCCTGAAAATCAGGGAAGTCAAATTTTGAGAAGAGATTAATAATATGAAACCTTACTTTGCAATTAATGGATTGTACAGTTCAAAAGTTTTAAGTACACCATTTTGAGTTTGTTTTAATTGATCAACGTAACCGCCAATGGCATTAAGTACTTCTGCACGATTTTTTTGTTGTTGTTCAACTGCTTTCTTTAGTGCTAATTCTAATTGTGCATGGGATTTAGTTAACAAATCGATTGTTGCTTTGCTTGGACTAAATGCCAAAGCCTCTGCTTTATGCCCAATTTCTTCAAACTTATCTGTCCACTCAGTTAAATTTTGAGTTCCGAAATCAATTTGCGCTTTATTCAATACTTCTTGTAAATTGGATCTCCATTCGGTTGTTAATTTTTTAGATTCCTCTTCAAGTTGTGTTAATTGGTCCCGAGTTGCTTGGATCCATTCCTTTTGACTTTCAAAAGCTTGTAACGATTTTTGTTCTGCTCCATCTTGTAACGAATTAAATGTTTTAAAGCTGTTAAACCAACTATCCCAAAATACATCAATAACGTTAAGAGCTTTTTCATCCTTTTTTACTGCCATTTTAAAACCCTCCAAAGATTTTAGTTTAATTTATAAGACCAATACATGGCCTTTGTTAAAAACTTATACAAAATAGTATAAATTTTATTAAAATGTTTTGGTGTAGTGGCTTAGATGTTAAATCTTTTAAAAAAATTTATTCATCCTTCTTATTAGGAAGGAATCCAGGCGGTACAAAAAATTGGCTATACATATCGAAAAATTGTCCAAGCATTTTTTGATATTGACCCATTGAATCAGCCCAAAGCTCTAAATAATCCTCACCAGCGGTTGTAATGGAATAAATGCGTTTAGCTGGACCTCCAGAAGATGTATCCCATACGGAAGTAACTAGTTCATCTTTTTCAAGTTGTCGGAGAATTCTATAGAAGTTTCCATGATCAAGTGAGTCAAAACCAAATTGACTAAGCTTTTGCATTAGTTCATAACCATGTGCATTCCAATCCTTTAATAGTAAAAGCAAAACGGGAAGGACAAAGTTCTTTGGCGCCCCAACAATATTCTTTTTTGCTTCTTTATCTTCTTTAGCAGATTTTCGTTTTGAGTCCATTTCAATCACCTTCAACAAAATAATTTAACTCATATATGTAATTTACACTTATATGCACTTACTGTCAACTATGCAAATTACTTCATAAACAGACAAATGAAAGAGAATTCGACAATAATCAACAATTTCCACCTGTTTTTTTGTCATTAATTGAAAGAATTGTGTGAAATTTAACGGATTTTTTAAGTTGAATAATTGTCGAAATATATTATTCTAAGATATGTGAGAATTATTAAAATTCAAATAGCACTTTAAGGAGTTGGGTTATATTGGCAGAGCAATTTTTAGATCCATTTGCTGTCTGGAAAAACATGTATGACAAAACAGAAGCAAAATGGAATGAAGTTCTTCATGAGACAATGCAAAAAGAAGGTTTCTCAGAATGGTTAGGACAAGTTCAAAATGCATATTTGCAGTATCAGCAATTAGTACAAAAATCTACTGATAACTATTTAAAACAAGTTAACATTCCTACGAGAGATGAAATCTCAAATGTTGCTTCATTAATTATTAA
>JAUZQA010000407.1 GCA_030705665.1 Bacillota bacterium | reverse complement strand
CAGTAGGCGGAACGCCGCGGTCATATAAATCTCCTGCAATAATAACAGCATCTGGTTTTTCTTCTTCAATTGCTTTGATAAACTCCCCGAGGATATAGCGCTGATCTTCAGTCATATAGACACCCTGAACCAGCTTACCTAGATGCCAATCCGCTGTATGAAAAAATTTCATTGAGCTTCTCTCCTTTTTTGAAATACATTCCTTCTTCTGCTGCATTTATAATTTCAATTATTTTTTACGATATTTCTCTATTTATTTTGAGTTTTGATTTTTTTAAGAGTACATGGGTTCCTCTACATCTTTATTATTATAACAAAAACGATTCAGTAGATTTAAAAGAAATGCTGGAAAACAAATTAACCCGCTAATGTGGATTAGCGGGCACACGTTAGAATGGTTTATTAAATAATAAATCCCATTTTTTTTGCTTCAAAAAGTAATTCATATCTGAATTTTGGATGGGCTATGCTAATTAATGATTTTGTTCTTTCGGAAATGCTTTTATTTTTCAATTGGGCAATTCCATATTCGGTAACAACGTAATCTACATCATTCTTAGAGGTTGTTACGACAGAGGCAGGGGCTAAAGTCGGTCTGATCCTGGAGATTTCATCATTTTTAGCTGTTGAATATAAGCAAATAAACCCTTTTCCGTTTTCGGATAACTGTACACCTGTCCCAAAATCGGCTTGACCTCCTGAAGAACTGTAATATTTACCGGCGATCGTCTCGGAGGCACATTGTCCGTAAAAATCAATCTCCGTTGTGGCATTGATCGCAACAATGTTATCCTCCTTTGCAATGTTAATCGGATTATTTACATATTCAACTGGTAACATTTCAAGAACTGGGTTTTTATCAATAAAATCATATAACTTTTTCGAACCTAGGACGAAGGTAGCCACCATTTTTTCAGGATGAGTTTTCTTCTTTGTACCTGTAATAACTCCATTTTCATATAGTTCTGCAATCCCATCCGTTAGCATTTCGGTATGTATTCCTAAATCCTTATGATTTTTCAAAAGACTAATAACAGCATTGGGAATCCCGCCAATACCGACCTGCATGGTAGAACCATTGTGAATATGTTCGGCAATGTACTCAGCAATGGTCATGTCAATATCCTTCACCTTTTCAGACGATAATTCAAATAGCGGCTGATCATGTTTGACATACCCCAATACTTGTGAAAGGTGAATTTTATTAGTTCCGTAGGTTCTCGGCATATATTCATTTACTTGAATAATAAAAGGAATCTTTCCAATAAAATAAGATGCGTAATCTGCCCCTGTCCCGAGTGAAAAATATCCTTCTTCATCAATCGGTGAAGTTTGACAAACCATGATTGGTTTCTTTACCCTCTTGTCGATGATTTTAGGGACGTGATGAAAATGATTCGGAACTAATTCAATCGTTCTGTCTCTATATGCTGACCTTGCAAATCCATTCATAAAATAAGAATGATATTCGATATTCGGGTATAATTTATGCATGTATTTTCGATCTTTTAATTCGAGAATTTGGTGAATTCTTAAGCTGGAAAATAACTCTAGATTCTCATCCAATTTAGTTAAGATTGCATCTGGTTCACCGTTTCCTAAAGGAATAATAATATCAGAGCCATCTGGAATGAATGATAAAATTTCATCTATTGTTTTTTCTTTTTGCATGTATTCTTCCAAAGTGCATATCCCTTTCTGCAATAAAGTTTAATTTCTTCCAAGCTGCTGCTTTTCCCCTCTAAAATTATACTAACCGAGTTGTAGAAAAGATAAAAGAGATGTCCATCATATTATTATTGCAATTTAGACATGTCCGTCATAATTACTGCATGATATTGGTAATAATAAAGAAATGACGATTTTAGCTGTTGGGGGAAGAAAATTTGGAACACACTTGGATTTCACTGATACCATTTCTAATTGTAATTTCCATGTCAATTTGGTTAAAAAATATCTTACCAGGCCTAGTAGCTGGTTTGCTTGTTGGTTCTTTACTTGTTAAAGGAAGTGTTTTACAAGGAACCTATCAATCAGTCACCTATATGGTGACTACCCTAGCCAATGGGAACAATATGAAAATTATCGGGTTTCTTTATTTATTTGGCGGACTGGTAGGAATGATGAATATTTCAGGGGGAATTAAGGGGTTTTCCGAATGGGTCGGAAATAAAATTCGTACAGAAAGTGGACTGCTGGGACTTATTTGGCTTACACTGCCGTTTACTTTTATGATGCCAATGTTTCGAATTATGATGATCGGGCCTGTGGTTAAATCACTTCTTAAAAAAATTAACGTGCCAAAACAAAGGGTCGGGCTTACCATGGATATTTCGACAGAATCGGTCATTGTTCTATTGCCAGTCGCAACGGCATTTGTCGGATTCATGGTTTCGTTAGTGGAAGGCAGTACCCGCAAGGTTCACCTCGGCATGACACCCTATCATGTCTTTTTGCTTAGTATTTTGTTTAACTTTTTCGCAATTGTGATGTTGGCAATTGGACTAATTCAAACAGTTTGGAACCCATCCAAAAGAAAAAAACAAGCTGCTGTAAATCAAAAACAGTTAGATGAAGAAAAAAATGAACTCCACCGCAGTGGCATCGAAAAAGAATTATCTTTAGTCAAAGCACAACCATGGAACTTGATTTTTCCTGTATTTTTACTTTTGGGATTATCACTATTTCTTTTATGGAAGGATGGTACGGCCAAAGGAGCACATAACATTTTTTCAGCTTTTTCGATGGCGGATGCCACTTTCGTAATGCTTATGTCTGTTTTCATCACCCTTATTTTATCCTTTATTTTTTACATTTTAAGGCATCAGAAACTAGACGAGCTTTTATTCCATTTTTATGATGGAGGCAACCAAATGATGGAGGCGATCAGCTTGCTGGTCCTCATTTGGTCACTAACCCTTTCCGCTACCGATCTTGGATTTTCAACATTTATCAGTTCAACATTAGGAGCTTTTTTACCCTCCTCATTGACCCCAGTAACGATTTTTGTACTAGGTTCCATAATTGGTTACTTTATCGGTTCATCTTGGGGGACATGGGGGTTACTAATGCCATTAGGTGTGTCGTTAGCAGTTGCAACAGGCGCTTCCATTCCATTAACAGTCGGTGCAGTCTTTGCAAGTGGTGCCTTTGGTGCATTAACATCACCATTGGGGGATACAACCATTACAACAGCAACGATACTCGATATGCCCCTTGTTGAATATTCCCGATATAAATTGAAAATCTCCAGTCTTGGTGGAATCATTGCCATCGTATTATATCTAATCACTGCTCTCTTTTTTATAAAAACCTAAAATAGGTTACTATTGATGACCATCAGAATTAATTTTTAAATGATTGTAAATAATAGTAATAATTATGATTTCTAGGGAGGTACAATAATGGATTTTAATCAATTAGAGCAATTAGGCGATGAATTATGCGGCATTGGCCATAAAAGAAGAGAATTAGTAGAACATATATATAAAGAGGTGCAAGAAGGCGATCAACAATCTTCTAAAGAACTTTATCGAGAATTAAGCAGTATATCCGACAAGGCGATTGGCATCATTCAACATCAGAAAAATTTATTTGATCAAGAAGTAAGCAGGATGTAGCATGGAATTCCATGCTGCATTTTTTTATTATGATAAGCTCCGAGAATAATTTGATTGCAATTTTATTCTTTCGGAATAAAATATAGTTAAAAATAATTTGGAGGTGCTTCATATGGTTATCCATATTATTTTAGGGATTATCTTCGCATTCATCTTATGGAAACTTTTGAAAATAACATTTAAATCCATCCTTTGGATTTTACTGTTTGCTATTATTGCCTTAATTATTTTTCCAAAAATGTTATTTTTGGTAGGTGGAATTGGATTCTTGGTGTTAAGTGCCTTAGGGGCTCTCATTGTTTTTACAATTGCTGGGTTTTTCTTTTTCAATAATTAAAGTTTAATAGTTTTTTTCAAATGAAAACACCACTTGCCGTGGTGTTTTCATTTGAAATCTTATGATTGTTCTAAGAGGCTTGATACGGAAACACTTTGTTTATAATTAGGATTATTAAGGTCGTGAACAGTAGCAACACCATTTTGCTGGTCAACATGCTCAATATAAATCTTGGCGCCATTATAGAGTACATTAGCCATCGTTGATGAGTTAGCTATTTCTTGTGCGCGTTTTGCATCCATGCGGATTTCCTCCTTTCTAATCGGTCAATTTAAGTATGCACTTTGAATGCATATATATTCATTT
>JAUZQA010000406.1 GCA_030705665.1 Bacillota bacterium | reverse complement strand
GAGAATGTGTCCATACTGCCCATTTCCAAGGCCACGTACTCATATATTGTACCGAGGCAATAGCCTCCACCGTAATCGTCGACGCGATCGAGATCCAGTTCGCCCAGGCGGCTAAAAAGCCAATAAAAGAGCCATGTGAATATTGCGGATACTTGACCATCCCTCCTGCTTCCGGAAACATAGCCCCAAGCTCGGCGTAAGACAAAGCGATGAATAAAATAACAACCATACCGATCATCCATGAAAAAATGGCTGCCGGTCCGGCAATCTGAGCAGCTTTCCACGCTCCGAACAACCAGCCTGATCCGATAATCGATCCTATGCCGGTCATCATTAAAGCAAATGTTCCCATTTTCCTTTGTAAATTACCCATCCTGCCTGCACCTCTCCCTAGAAAAATAAAAAACACTTAATCTATTGATCAAGTGTTTGCCCAGGCGTACGACGGTATAGTCTATATGCTCCCTCATGGTACTCCATGTGCGCCAGTTACATATAGAGGTATATTTTTTATTAGTATAATAGATTTTTCTACTTTTCACAATATAAAAAACATATATTTGTTATTAATATATAATTATATTTCGTGTTTTACTGAAAATACTCTTTTGAAATTAGATAAATTATGGTCTTTTAGTCAGTAAAAACAAACAATTTAATATAAAACTACATTCTTCAAAATTATATTAATAAATCTTTTCCTCAAAACAGTCCGGTACAGCCGCCAAATAAAAACGTTGTGCTGAATTGACCGTGATCCGAGCATGTCTTTACGATGAAAACGCCTTTATCGTTGTAAACGATCTTGCCATCAATTGGCCTCTGGCAGACGCTGCAAAGCGTTTTGGTATAAGAATAATAGATATAATCCCTGTTCAAAACAACCACCACTTTCTTTGCTCATTTGCGAGACAAAAGCCGCAGTGCCTGACCGGGATGTCTGCCGCCAAATAGATGCCCATGTACTCCAAATGCAGCTTTCCAACGGCAGTACTTAAGTGCTAGTTTCTGATGATTTCCGTGTGTGACAAGAGTTGAAGGTGAAGTTGTTGAGGTTTTCTCTTAAATTGGTAGTGGATTTGCTGGAGGCAGATGTTCAATTTTTTTAAGCCTAATCAATTGCTTACAGCCTTGTTTTTTTGATAGGAAAATATTTTTTCAAAAAACAGTATTAACTACTTCTTTTCCTGTTTGAAAAATGCTTGAAGGAATATACCGGATGATACAGCACCATCCATGGAGCAGCATAGTACGCAACATCTTTCATCTGTTCGAGGTATTTTTGTTTATAGCAAGGTGCTTTGCATGTGGAGCATGTAGCTTTTTCCTCACCAGAAGGGCAGAGTGAGAGTCTTGCAAAAGCGTAGGTCTTTAAACTCCTGCACTCTTTACATAAATGATAATGATGATGTTTTACCAGACAATAAAAGCGAATCATTTCATAGATGAATTGTTTTTCCTTTTGGACATTCGGACCGGAATAAATAGATATTACATTTCCTTCCATCGTCAGCAACCCCCATTTTTGGATAGATTACTATCAAACAATTATCCAATTAAAATATATCATTAAAGAATATAGTACCTTCAGAATAGATCTAACAATTTTCCGACAATTAAAATAAGGCAGAGGAGGTAAAGTTTAAGTTAGTCTACAAAGTGGACACAGACAAATGAAATTTATTTTATATACAGTCATCATGAGTGCGATGAAGGACAAAATCAGGATGGGGAATATAGGAAATGTCTTTCATGAGTGCGATGAAGGACAAAACCGGGCTGGGAAATATGGGAAATGTCCTTCATGAGTCCGATGAAAGACAAAATCAGGTTGGGAAATACGGGAAATGTCTTTCATGAGTTCGATGAAAGACAAAACCAGGATGGGAAATACGGGAAATGTCCTTCATGAGTTCGATGAAGGACAAAACCAAACCCGGAAATATAGAAAATGTCCTTCATGAGTAGGTGATTACCACAGTAGTGTCCGAAATTTAGGGTATCTTCTTACAAATAGTTTCTCGACACTTTAAAAAAGGAACCCATTTTGCAATGGATTCCAGTCTACTTTATTCAACTTCTTTTTTATTAATCCCTTGAGCGATCGCCCCAAGTTCGCCTTTAAAGTTATGTTTACCTGAATAGTTTTCAATCAGTTCCTTCAGGTCCAATCCAGTTGTTTCTTTTAGGGATTCTTGCAGCCCAGTCATTAAATTGGTGATATTACCGCTGACAGATGAAATGCCACCGCCATTGCCAGAGTCAATCACGGTTACCTTATCGATATTGCCAATCGGTTCAGCAACCGCTTTTGCGTATTCCGGCAGCATTTTAATAATCATATCCATAATCGCAGCATTGCCAAATTCTTCGAATGCCCTTGCTTTTTCTCGCAATACATTTGCTTCGGCCATCCCTCGTTTTTCAACGGCCGATGCGGTAGCTTCCCCTTCAGCAGCAATCGCTTTTGCCTTCGCAAGACCTTCTAATTCTACCTTCTTCGCTTCAGCCTCGGCCTTGTTGATTTCCTGGATCTTTACAGCTTCTGATTGATTTTGAATGCGAATCTTTTCAGCTTCAGATTCCTTAACTTTTTTGTAATATTCAGCGTCAGCCAATTTTACAACAGTGGCCGTATACTCTTTTTCTTTCCTTAGTATCTCTTTTTCTTCCAATTCAATTTTCTTTTCACGTTCGACAATTTCCACCTGAATCTCTTGTTGCTTTAATTCTTGATTCCGCTGGGTCGTTTGCAGTTCAAAGGCAATCGCGGCATTCGCTTTTGCTGTATCTTCGACAATTTTAAATTCGGCAAGCCTTAATTCATTATTTTTCTTTGCTTCGGCTATTTCAGCTGCTCTTTCATATTCAGCAGCAGTCGCTTCTTTATTTGCCTGTGCAACCTGAATTCTTTGCTCCTTCTCGGCATTTGCGCGAGCAACTTCTGCATCCCGTTTAACCTCTGCCGTACGTCTCTGCGCCAAACTGCTTATGTAGTCATGGTCATCCGTAACGTGTGTAATGTTAAAAGTAACAATTTCAATACCAAGTTTCTGCAAATCAGTTTCACTAGTTCTTTTAACTGAGGAAGAAAAGCTATCCCGATTCTTATTCGCTTCTTCAACTGTTAACGTCGCGATGATCGCTTTTAAATGCCCTTCCAAAATTTGACGGATTTGTTCTTCGCGATGTTCAGTTTTAACTCCTAAAAAGTTCTCTGCCGCACTAATTAGATTTTTGGTATCGTTATAAAATTTAACTGTTGCCACAGCCGTAACATTAATCGGTACATCTTCTTTTGTTACAATCCCTTTTGCCTCTACGGTTAAGTTTGAAGGCTGCAAACTCACTGTCCCCATTTTATGGATAATCGGTAATACAACGGCGCCACCACCGACAACAACTTTAATTTTTTTCCCTTGTTCATCTGTTTCTACGTTTCTGCTGCCCAAAGCACTCCCTGTAATCACCATAGCCGTATCTCTTCCTACCACCTTATAACGGCTAATGGCATAAAGGATTACTCCCAAGATGACGACGACTAATATTCCGCCTATACCAATTGTTGAAGCCACTGAAATCTCCTCATTCCTATTAAAATTTAAAAATATCTATTTCATTCAGGTTTCTTTGATAGACAACAAATCGGTTATCTTTAACTTCCCAAACTGTTACTTCAGCGTCTAATGGGATTGCTTTTCCATCCCTGCTGATGGCTGTTCGAAAAATAAATCCTAAGTCATGCTCAACTTTTACTTCACCTAATGAATCCGTTCCTTCCCCTATTCCCATTGTAATAATTCCTTTTCTGCCCACCATATCTTCTAAATCAATAGCAGAAGAATTCTCCATATGTTTTAAAGGCCTTAAGAAAAAATAAGAAATAAGAAACGTAAAAACAAAAGCACCCAGTGCAGCAATCATTAATATTCCATTTGACGGAAATACCGGATGGATCATTTTTTGAAGTATTAACCCAGCACCGCCTAGGAAACTTGCAAACAATATGACTTCACTTGGTCCAAAAGGTAATACATCCAGATGCCCCGTGATGGCATCCATGAGGTCGCCCAATAGCAAAACAATGATTAATAAAATGACGCCACCAACCAACAGATACCAATAAATATGTTCCATTGTGGCTCCATCGATGTGCAAAGTCATCACCGCCTTTCAGTTGTATGAGCTTGCTTTACGGATCGTTCGTTGACTTACTCGGAACTAATGGTACTGCTATCTCCTACATAAACATATTTTACCAAAT
>JAUZQA010000405.1 GCA_030705665.1 Bacillota bacterium | reverse complement strand
CCTTTTTGTTTTGCCTTTAATATGACACTGGACTTTGTGGATATTATGCCAAAAGGTTTCAGTTCCTGGCAGACAAATTCGGTAGCATATTCATCGCTTTTCAATCCATGAACCAAGTCCATATGGAGAATCAGCTTTTTGTTATGTGCCTGTGCCATTTGAAAAATGGGCTTTAATCTGGATACATGAACCTCAAGAACTATAATATATGTATAATTACTTACCATTAGTTTTTCAAGGTCTTCCATTTTTTGCATCGCGGGTATAATCTCTTGGCCATAAAAACCCATATATCATATTCACCCTTCGCTTTGGTTGTTATCCCCTATTTTATTATGAACAAATCGAATTGAAAAGGCGAATACAAAAAACGACTGGTTTGGATTATGTATATGCCGTTATTTATAGAAAAACGGCACAGAATAATTTTCTTTGCCGTTAGAAAAATGTTTATGCAAGAACTTTTGCCCGTTCATAGGATTCCGCCAAAATTTGCATCGGATGTTTGACCGTTTTGTCTGTTAATTGATCCAATTGATTTTTGCACATACCGCATTCCGTAACCGTGTAGTCTGCCTCTGCTGCCTTAACCGCTTCAGCCATCGAGCGGCCAATTTTCATCGATACATCAAACTTCTCCGTTTTAAATCCAAAGGTACCGCATTGCCCACAACAGTCTGCTCCCACATCCTGAATTTGATATCCCGGAATTAGCTCAAGAATATCCATGGCTGGATTTCCAATTCCCTGGGCTTTCATATGACAGGGAGCATAATAGCCTGCTTTTTCCTTCATTGGGGCCAGGTCCATGTTAAGCTCTCCATTTTCCTTTAGCATCCGCAAGTACTCGTCAGCGTCATATACAGAGTGTGCAAGCTCTTTTGCATCTGCAGTTTGTATAAAAGAAACATACTCCTTTTTTAAGGCAAGCGTACAGCTTGTACAAGTGAGAACAACATCATATCCTTGTCTGACATATTCTAGTAAACTGTTAATATTGTAGTTGGCATTTTTTAAACCCTGTTTCATTTGCCCGTTTGCAAACATCGGTACACCACAGCATTTTTGCGCAGGTATCACCACTTCTATTTCATTGTGTTTCATGACCTTAACAAAACTGTCAGCAACCTCAGGGGCATTATATGTCGCATAGCAGCCAACAAAGTAAGCAACCTTTCGCTTCGTGGCAGCGTTCTTTTTTTTATAATACTGTTTAAAATTTTTAAAGCGATATGCAGGAAATTGACGCTCTGCTGGAATTCCTATCATCATCTCCATCACTTGACGAATTGGCTTCATGCCCATAGCAAGATTAGTTACCGGGGCAAAGGCCGAAGCAAGTTTTCCCACCCATTCCGCATTGCTTAATACGAAATCACGAAATTTCGTTCCGCTTTGCTCAGAGTGAATCGCTTTTGCAAAAGCAGTTAAAGTGGATACATGGACATTTTCCGGGCAGGACATGTCACAATTTCCGCATAGCGTACACCATTCGATCCGCTTATCATCAATCGTCACTTGATTTTCGACTAGTCTCTTTAATTCAGGTCCCATGTGCTTTGGTCCCCCAAAATCAAGAGTTGTATTGGAAACCGGGCAGCTGGCAACGCAAGAATTACATTTCAGGCATTTTTCAAACGTAGTTTCAAGCAAGTTTAATTCTAGCATTCCGGCTTCCTCCTATCGTTGACTGCTGCAGCTTGTGTATGGTTTCACTGCTGGAATAAATCGAATAAATTCCACCGGTTATCCCGTATCGGGTTACTTTAGTTCCTCTGCTTGCTCCAATTGAGTAAAGATTTTCCGGGGAGTTTAATATTTCACCAAATTCATTTACCGCAAGCTTTAAAGCTGTTTCCTTGATTCCTGCTTCTGTTACTTCAAGGCCTCCTCCTAAAATTCCTCCGCTCGCAAGAATAAATTGATATCCCTCCAAGGTCGATACTCGATTGGAAGTTTTAATCCTTAGTGATTTAATTACCTTTCCTTCTAACTCACAGCCGATAACAGTAGTGTCAGCATAAAAACGGACACCACGTTTGACTGCCTCTTTTTTCAAAAGGTTTTGTAAACGGATAGCAGTCGCATTAGGCGGCATACCTGGAGCTTCTGTTACTGCCGCACCAAGTTGAGCGGAAAACTCTTTAATCGTTTCTTTCCAGTTTTCCACTCCAAGAGAAGCAGGGAAAACGATCAGATCAGGCTTGTTAATGTTTTTCTCCTTCATGTAACTTTTAATTTGTTTTATGCACTGGCTCCGTAACTCTGGCTGATCCAAGAGGAGCGCGGCGTCGAGTTGAGTTAATGTTCGCTGTGAGTTCCGACCCATCTGGATTGTAATGGTATCAATGGTTAAACTTGGCCTTTCCTTTTGTAAATTTGCTTTTACATATTCAGGCTGGAAATCGGCTACCTCCTGAAACCCTACAATGACCACATGACCATGATCTGGTATAGGATTAATCGTTTCCGGATATAAGGTGGTCCTTTTCAGATGACCGGAACCGGTAACAATTGAAATCGGATGATCCACATCTCCCCGATACGGATATCCCAATTTGGCAGTGAGTGCTTTGAATTTTTCCAAAGTATTGGAAAGCTGGGATTTTTTTAAAGAGTTCAATTGGCATTGGTCCTTCCATGCCTTCCAATCTCCATTTGAACCAGGAATGAAGTCGAATACACCTGTTGATTGAATGATTTTCCCTGTGCCCGATGCAACTACCGCAGTATGGTATCCTTGTTCTTTTGACCATATGGCAGATAGCATTCCCGATAACCCCTGACCGATAACCACCACATCATACATATTGCGACTCCTCCTTTTTCATTCCCAATGACACACCGTAAATAGCTTCCATCAGCTGCAGCTGCTTAGCTGTTTCCCCTGTTGCGACAACCTTCATCCCTTTTTGTCTTTCGAAAATAGCCTCTTGCAGTGCCCACTCTGCTTCTTCAATGCTTGCTTTTCCTTTTTGAACCGCAATTGCTGCTGCCCGATGGCTGCAAAATGTCCCCTGGCATGGCCCCATTCCTAAGCGGGTTCTTCTCCTGATATCCCCAAGATGGAAGTGGCCATCTTCAGGAATAACGGATTCAATTTCTCCCCATGTAACTTGTTCACATTCACAGACAACAATTTTAGAGTCATCTTCTTTTAAAGATGTATTGATCTTCTTTGCTTTTGTTCCTGCCCAATGAATCAATTTATGTTTAGCCATAGGTGCCAAATCTACTTCTTTAAAAAAGCCGTCCACTTTACGATCAGGGACAATTTCTTCCGCCGTCGTACACTTAGCCCTGACCCCAAGCTTTTCACAAACCAGGTCCACTGTCATTTCTGCCATCAAACGAAACGTGGTTAATTTCCCCCCGGTTATCGTAATCAAACCCTCAAGGCCGTCCCGTTTTCCATGATCCAATAATGCAATCCCGCGTGTAACATTTCTGCCGCTTGAATCTGAGATCGACGACTCTTGATACAACGGACGGCTCCCGCTAAATGCACGAATCAGTCGCATTTCATTAATCGAAGGAATAAGAGCTTTTCCTTCATTTATCATTTCCTCAAGCTCAAGTCTGTCTAATGAAAAATCATTTGGGTCTTCCACGTTGATTCCGGTTGTGCCAAAGATTGTTACATTATGCGCCGGCACAAAGATGTCGGCATCACCGGGCATCCGGAGACGATTAATCACATTTTTATTAAAACGATGGTTAAAAATGGCCAACATTCCTTTATTGTTGATGATCTTTAAGGGAATTCCGGCAAATTGGGCAATGTTCATTCCCCATGGTCCTGACGCATTTACGATCAACTTCGAATAGATTTCTTTTTCTTCTCCTGTAAAAACATCGCGAGCCCTAATACCTGCAACATGATTTTCTCTCGTTATGATTCCAGTTGCCTCGTGGTAGGTAAGTGCCTTTGCACCATGAGCCACAGCATCCGCGACAACATCGACCACCAAGGTAAATCCATCCACTGCGCCATCTGGAACCCTGTATACAGCTTGTACATTAGGATTAAGAAAAGGCTCTTCGTGTAATGCCTTGCCAATTGGAACTTCCTCAATAGGTATGCCTACCTTTTTACACGATTCAATCCACTCTTTTACATAAGCATCTTCATCTTCCGCTACTTTTGCAAAAAATCCACCTGTTTGTTCGATAGAACCAGGAATGGTCCTTTTTAGGATCAGGTTTTCGCGGTAGCTTTCGATCGCAGCTTCTTCGTCCCTTACAGCATATCTAGCACCTGAATG
>JAUZQA010000404.1 GCA_030705665.1 Bacillota bacterium | reverse complement strand
TTTCTGGCTGGACGTAAAAGATGTGGAAGCCTTATTTTGTGACTTCTCCATTAAATTTGAGTTAGCTTCTACATAATTCAATTTTTCACCGCCCTTTTATTCTACAATAATTAAAGTAGCATAATTCTAAAAATTATAAAATCTTATTTTCTATTTTGCTCTACAGTTTCGGGATTTTTTTCTTTTTTAACAAGAAGAAAAGAGCCTGACTTCTCAAGCTCTTACGAAAAAAATACACTTTTACTCAAATAAAGGACTAACCGCTTTTTCGTTATGGATCCGATCAATGGCTTCTGCGAGTAGCGGTGCGACAGAAATACAAGTAATCTTATCGATCAATTTTTCCTCTGGCAGTTCAATGGTATTTGTTACAACCAATTCTTTTATTGGGGACGATTCGATTCTGTTTATTGCCTGATCAGTGAAAACTGGATGTGTACAGCCTGCGTATATGGATTTGGCACCATTTTCTGCTAAAGCTTTTGCCGCTAAAGTAATGGTAGTGCCAGTATCAATTAAATCGTCAATTATAATGGCATTTTTTCCTTCGACATTACCAATTACATAGGTGATTTCTGCACCATCAGCTTCAAATCGGCGTTTATCAATCAGAGCAATAGGTGCATGCAAGAGGTTTGCCATTTTTCTTGCCCGTACTACACTGCCATTATGCGGTGCGACAATAACAACATCTTCCAAGCCCTTTTTCTCAAAATACTCCGAAATGATTGGCAGCCCATATAAATGTTCAACGGGCTTGTCAAAGAAACCTTGAATTTGAGGAGAATGAAGGTCCATTGTTAGGACTCGGGTTGCTCCGGCATTTTCAAATAGATTCGCCATTAATTTGGCTGTAATTGGTTCACGAGAGCGGGCTTTTCGATCCTGACGAGCATATCCGAAGTATGGGATAACAACGTTGATTTTATTGGCAGAAGCCCTTTTCATGGCATCAATCATAATAAGAAGTTCTATGATATGTTTATTGACCGGTGCTGAAGTCGATTGAATAATATACACTTCACAGCCCCTGACGCTTTCTTCAATATGAATTTGAATTTCTCCGTCACTAAATTGAGAGACAGAACATTTTCCCAATTCACAGCCTAAAAGATTGGCCATCTCGTTTGCCAATTCTTTATTAGAATTTAATGTAAACAATTTAAAACCATTTTTTAATTGATATGTCACCTTTTGGCCTCCACCTTTTTTAATAATCCATTATTTTATTTTACTAAAAATAAATGTCCACTGTCACGTCTTGCGGCTTGTCTAAAAGTACCGGGACTTTTTTTTATAGGAATACAATAACATTATCACAGTATTCAATGTAAATTTTATATTAATACAATTAATTTCATTGATTAATCTCAAGATATGGTTTATTTTGAATTTATTACCATTTAAACCAAGATAATAAGGTAAAGGGGATGTTTATGAAAAAAAGGAATAGTACACAAGGGTTAGTTGTTGCCGGGCTTCTTCTTTCCCTTCTGATGGCCTCTATGGATGGTACGATTGTCGCCACTGCGATGGGAACAATTATTGGAGATTTGGGTGGGCTCGATCAATTTATTTGGGTAACGTCAGCCTACATGGTGGCCGAAATGGCAGGGATGCCGATATTTGGAAAGCTTTCAGATATGTTTGGAAGAAAAAAATTTTTTATCATGGGCCTTGTCTTTTTCATGTTTGGTTCAATCCTGTGTGGAACCGCGCAAAGCATTGAACAGCTAAGTGTATATCGAGCCATTCAGGGAATTGGCGGCGGAGCATTAGTACCAATCGTTTTCACTGTAATTTTTGATATTTTCCCACCAGAGAAACGCGGCAAGATGACTGGACTCTTTGGAGCCGTTTTCGGTTTATCGAGCATATTCGGTCCGCTGCTTGGTGCCTACATCACAGATCATATTAGCTGGCACTGGGTCTTCTATATTAATCTTCCGCTAGGAATTATCGCACTCGTTTTAATTTCACAATTTTATAAGGAGTCGCTTGAACATCATAAGCAAAAAATTGACTGGCTCGGTGCTTTTACTCTAGTAGGGGCTGTCGTATGTTTGATGTTTGCATTAGAATTAGGCGGTAATAAATATGATTGGAACTCTTTCACAATTTTGAGCTTGTTTGCTGGGTTTGCTGTTTTGTTTATTATCTTTTTATTTGCGGAAAGAAAAGCAGCTGAACCCGTCATCACTTTTTCGATGTTTAAGGACCGTTTGTATGCTTCCAGTACGATCGTAGGGTTACTTTATGGAATAGCGTTTATTGTTGGCTCCATCTACATTCCTCTTTTTATTCAGGGTGTAACTGGCGGGACTGCAACAAACTCGGGGTTAATTTTACTCCCGATGATGCTTGGTGTTGTCGTATCAGCGCAAACTGGTGCTATGAGCGCAGTTAAATTTGGTTATCGAAATATCATGCTCTTTTTTGCCGTTATTTTCTTAATAGGCATTTACTTGTTGAGTACAGTCTCTGCTGAAACAACCCGTACAACAATAACCTTTTATATGATAATTGTTGGTTTGGGCACAGGTGCCTCCTTTTCTGTTCTCAATATGTCTGCCATCCATAATATTGGACCTGAACGCCGAGGTTCCGCCAACTCAACCATATCATTTGTACGCCAGCTGGGTATGACCATTGGGATTACAATCTATGGAATTATCCAGCGGAACGCATTTACTGATAAATTAAAAGAGACATTTAGCGGGGCCGGACCAATGTTTCAAGGTGGATCTCAAAATGATCCCCGTGCTCTTCTATCAGAACAAGCGCGTACCCAAATACCAAAGCCGATTCTTGATAAGATTATTGATAATCTTGCTGGCTCAATTGGATATACCTTTACTTGGGCACTTGTCCCAGCTACATTGGTTCTTGTATTCGTGTTCTTGCTAACCAATGACCGGCTCCCAAGCTATCCGAAAAAGAAAAAAAAGGTTGCTGCAGAATCATTGAATCCGCAATAAGCAATAAAAAAGATCAAATTCCAATAATGATTCGGAATTTGATCTTTTTTATTCAATATAGGAAAACTATCTTTATGGCATCCAGTGGCCTGGAATTCGTAAAGATGAAGGTAATTTTGTATGTACATCCCCTTTTGCCGAATTTACTTGTGCCTGGGTGAGAAAAATACTTCCGCTAAAATCAGCTCCCCTTATATCAGCATCCCGAAAATCTGCTCCAATTACATCCGTATATCTCATGTCGGCTTTCCTAAGATCGGCCGCTATCAGCCTGGCACCTCTTAAATTTACTCCACTTAAATCAGTTCCTTTTAATTTTGCTCCGATCAGGTCAAAACCCTTACCTATTTTTTTCTCCCTTTGTTGATTTCGTTTCACTTTAGCTCGTACTAATTCACTTGTGCGCATAAGCAATTCATTGACGATCCTTCTATGTCTTGGCACATCGAGCTCGATGATTTCTTTTGGACTTAAAGTAGTGAGATATTCTGTTTTATCTCTTAAAGAGAGAAGATCTTTATATAGAATTTGAGCTTCTTCTCTATTGGCTGCTTCCTGTAAATACACAAGCATTTCATGAAGCTGCTGCATGATTGGAAAAACGTCAAACATATCCTCTGCAAATTCCGGATAATCCCTCCAATTCTTACCGTTAAAAGTAATTTGGGATACCTTTTGACCCGCCCCAAAGCATTCATAGCTTACACAGCCGTGAAAACCTTCTTCCCGAAGATTTTGATGGGTTTTGCAGCGAAACTCCGAATCCAGGTTGGGACAAGGTACTCCCCCTTCCTTATTAAAAGCGAAATCAGCAGACTTTGCATATGGCAAAGCTACACAGCATAATCCAAAACAATTTTTACAATCGGCAACGAAATCTGTATAGGCCATGTTATATTTCAATTTTTGATCTGACAACCCTTACACATCCTTTAATAGAAAAAACTAGAATGAAGTATAAAACATTTAGACTCGATAAAAACTAAAAATATTGGTTTAAATTTAGGAGGTTTTGACGTGAGCCACAAATGTTTTTATTGTTCCAATGATATCAAAGAGAACCAAATCCATTTTGTAACCTTCCATGTCACAAACAATGAAAAAGAAGAAACATTGTGCCATGAGTGTTATCAAGAATGGCTCCAAGGGATTAATGGATAAACAGCAATCGAGTAGAGGGAAAATAATTTAATTATTTTCGCCCCTCTCACACCACCGTACTTACGGTTCCGTATACGGCGGTTCAATTTATATTACAGTGTGTACTTTTAGATAATGTTCTAAAGCAGAGGGA
>JAUZQA010000403.1 GCA_030705665.1 Bacillota bacterium | reverse complement strand
TCATAATTCCTTTGTTATGGGTGACCGCTCTGTACGGATCTGCAATAGCAAGTTGACAAGCCTCAACGATGCGGTCACGCACTTCTTCCCCTGAGTAGCTCCCTTTTTTCAATAAGGAAACTGGAATTTGGCAACTTGCCGTAGCCAGGCATTCTGTTGAGTAGTTCGAGAGAATACTCATTAGGGCGGTTCCATTTGTTAATTTTTCCAGGTAGGGCTTAATAGCTTCAACCATCGTGTCAATGATATTCGCGCCCATTGCTTCTAAAGTTTCAATATGAAGATGGATGACTAAAAACGCAGGTGTCTCTAGAGCTGGATCGGCAGCAATCTGTCGTACCACAATTTCTTTTGCGCCACCGCCTCGTTTTACAATAGAGGGATGCGCCTCATTTGCTTTTTGCAGGATATCTAGTTGGTGTTTCATTACTATTTCTTGTGCATAGGGGAGATCTGGAATATCCTTTAAGGCAACTTGTCCAATCATTGTGCGATTTTGAATCGTTGTTTGAAAACCACCGGCTTGATTGATCATTTTAGCTGCGGAACTGGCGGCTGCAATGACTGAAGGTTCTTCGATGGCCATTGGTACAACATATTCCTTTTGATCAATTAAAAAATTTAATGCCACACCAAGCGGCAATTGATAGGTAGCAATTTGATTTTCTATCATATGGTCTGCGATCTCGGCCGGCAGTTGTAAACCATCTTTTAAAAGTACGGCATCCTCTTCAGATACATATTTACTCGAAACCAATTTTTCAATTCTCTCAAACTGACTTTTTTCATAAAATTTTTTCAAAGCATCTTTCGGCATTTCTTCTCCTCCCGTTTCAACCTATCAAAAATTATGCTGATTAATCGTTATCTTAAGTGAAAAGTCTTTTAAAATATATGACCTTGGTCAAGTAATATGGAGAAATTATTTTTTTCAGATTTTCCAATTTTAATCTTTAAAGCCACACAGCAAGCTTGTTTAATGAAAGAATACATAATAAAAAAACTTTCTGTAAGCGGTTTTTGTAACTGCTTACTTTTTTTATTTGCAAAAAGAATTAATAAACTTTCATAAACTATGAAAAACGCTTTCATCACAATATGATAGACATGTAACGAAGCAAAGGGGGAGTACAACATCGCACAATGTGCAAGAAAACTGGAACCGCTTTCTACAAGTATTGGAGAAACTGGTCAAAATAAGGTTTAATTGCAAGACTTAAAAACTATTTATAGGGGGATTAACTATGCAAATTCCAATTAAGAAAACCATTGATAGAATTCCAGGCGGTCTGATGGTTGTTCCATTATTTTTAGGGGTATTAACGAATACATTTTTTCCGCAATTTTTAAAGATTGGTAGTTTTACAACGGCATTATTCAGTAAAGACGCATCATCAACCATTTTGGCATGTTTTATGTTTTTAATTGGTTCACAAATAAACTTTAAATTGGCACCAAAGGCATTAAAAAAAGGTGCTATATTAATAACAGGAAAATTTATCGTAGGTGCTGGTATTGGTTTAGGTGTCGCAGCGATTTTTGGGCCCGCCGGAGTACTAGGATTATCCCCATTAGCCATCCTTGCAGGGTTATTAAATGCTAACGGCGGATTATATGCCTCTCTTGCATCATCGTATGGTGACGAAACAGATGTAGGCGCATATGCGTTATTTTCCTTGAAAGATGGTCCATTTTTTACATTAGTTGCATTAGGTGCATCAGGTCTTGCCTCCATTCCTTTTCAAACATTTTTAGGCGTAATCATTCCAATCGTAATCGGAATGATTTTAGGAAATATTGATCCTGAAATGAGAAAGTTCCTTGGAAGCAGTAAATTATTATTAATCCCATTCTTCTCTTTCCCATTAGGTGCAGGGATGAATCTTTCAACAATTATTCAAGCTGGAGGTCCTGGCGTCCTACTAGGATTAATCGCTTCTGTCACTGGAATTGGAGCTTACGTACTGTTGAAACTATTTAAAGAAAATCCAATTCCTGGTTTAGGAACAGGGTCAACTGCTGGAAATGCAGTAGCTACACCGATTGTTGTTGCAGCAGCAGATCACTCCTTATCGGGTGTAGCACAAGCAGCTACCGCACAAGTCGCAGCAGCATGTGTAGTATCCGCAATCATATGTCCGCTTATTGTCAGCTATGTGCATAAAAGGTCCCAAAAGAAAAAAGCTGAACAAGTGTCCATTTCAAATGCAGCTTGATAAAATGAAAGTAACTTTATAAAAGTAGAGAATCTAACAAAGCAGCCAGCCATTTTACTGTCTGCTTTGTTTCCGTGACAAAAAGGTTATTAATGAAAAAACTAGTTTCATAAGGATCATGTTATAAACATTAAGCAAGAAAGAAGGAAACACCATGAATGAGAATGTTATGATTACAACATTAAAAGGAAAAGAGGTTCTCTCCAATCCTTTTTTAAATAAAGGAACGGCTTTTACGAATGAGGAAAGGGAAGATCTTGGACTCGACGGTCTGTTACCTCCCCAAGTGCTCACCCTTGATGAACAAGTAAAGAGGGTTTATGAACAATATTCGATGCGGACTACTGATCTGTTTAAAAACGGTGTGCTTTATGATTTATATAACCGCAATGTTGTTCTCTTTTACCGACTTTTGAAAGACCACTTAGCAGAAATGCTGCCAATCATCTACACGCCTACAGTTGGTGAAGCGATCCAGTCATACTCCCATAGCTACCGCCGCCCAGGTGGCTTGTATCTTTCCATTGATGATCCTGAGGGCATTGAAAAAGCATTTTATAACCTTGGACAGCCCAAAAATGGCATCGATTTAATCGTCGTAACCGACTCTGAAAGTATCTTGGGTATTGGGGATCAGGGGGTAGGCGGTATTAATATTGCAATTGGTAAACTTGCGGTGTACACAGCGGCGGCTGGTATTGACCCAAGCCGTGTTCTGCCAGTCGTATTGGATGTCGGTACGAACAATCAAGCTTTAATTAACGATCCTATCTATATCGGCAACAAATTCCCACGCGTCCGTGGTGAGCGCTACGATCAATTCATTGATTTATTCGTTCAGACTGCAAGAAAGTTTTTTCCAGAGGTTCTTCTTCACTGGGAGGACCTTGGCAACGTGAATGCACGCATGATCTTGGACAAATACGCTGACGAAATTCTAACCTTCAACGATGACATTCAGGGGACGGGTGCCGTTACTCTTGCTGCTATGATGTCTGCCTTGAAAGTAACAGGAGAATCCCTGAAGGATCAGCGCATTGTTGTTTTTGGTCCAGGGGCTGCTGGTATCGGTAATGCAGACCAAATGGTAGATGCCATGGTTCTTGAAGGGTTAACAAGAGAAGAAGCTTATGAACGTTTCTGGGCCGTTGACTATCGAGGATTACTTACAGATGAAACACCCGATGTTCTGAAATTTCAATTGCCTTATGTAAGGAAAGCGGATGAAGTCAAGGACTGGACAAGGAATGAGGATGGGCTCCTTTCATTAATGGAGGTAGTTAAAAGGGTGAAGCCTACCATCCTGATTGGTACTTCAGGACAAGCTGGCGCCTTCACTGAGGAAATTATTAAAGGAATGGCAGAGCACGTTGAGCATCCAATCATCATGCCTATGTCCAATCCAACTTCACTTGCTGAGGCGGTGCCGGAAAACCTAATTCAATGGACAGATGGCAAGGCTCTAATTGCAACCGGCAGCCCGTTTGCCAATGTAGAATACAAAGGTGTTTCCTATGAAATTGGGCAGTCAAATAACGCATTTGTATTCCCTGGCCTTGGCCTTGGAGCCATTGTTACAAAAGCGAAAGTAATCTCAAAAGGAATGTTCGCAGCAGCTGCCTATGCGGTTGCAAGAATGACGGATACCAGCACACCTGGAGCATCCCTGCTGCCATCCATTGAAAAACTTCATGAAGTCTCAAAATACGTAGCCATTGAGGTCGCCAATGCGGCCATATACGAAGGAATTGCAAGGGCAGATATCCAAGATGTTGTACAAGCGATTGAGGATGCGATGTGGAAACCTGAGTATAAGGAAGTTAAGAGTATGGGTATTTGGACAAATGTGATGCATTATCAAGAGAAAGAAACGGTAAGAGTATAAGTTCGAAATATATTTTTTGATTTCAGTGCCTGTTACCATAAAAACATTTTGTGGTAACAGGCACTTTTTATTTCCATTTTTTAATGTCTTCCCTTAGTCAGTAGAGGTAAAGACTTACATTCATACCCATACTATTGTATAATTTTTCTAGAATTAAGAACATTTTCGTTCTTTAAATTATGACGCAAC
>JAUZQA010000402.1 GCA_030705665.1 Bacillota bacterium | reverse complement strand
CTTATCTTCATAAGAAATTCTTCTTTAATCCAATTAATTTTTATTCAATCCCTTACTTGCTTTTTCGGGATATGGTGTATGTCCTCTTGTGGCTTTCCAAATTTGCCGGTTCAACTCCTCTTGGTTTGCAGTATCCGGCTTTGAAAAATCTAATTGAGTCGATGGCTCGGCCGTTGTTGACTGTTGTTCATTAGCATTTGCGGCAGGCTGTACGTTCTGTTCAGCAGAAGTTAAATTAGCAGGTGCTGGTTGTCCATTCTTCCAGTCGACAGGATAATTTTCTTGTTCCACGTTATAAGGCTTAAAGTTTGGATTAGCGGTGAAAGAATTTAACATCGGTACGGCAGAAGCATCAAATAGGGACATTGGTTTCATTCCCAAAATCAATTCCATTGTACGAATCATGGAGTCTTGATCGTACAATGTACTGTCCACTGTTCCCTTTTGAGTATAAGGGCTGATTACTAAAGCTTCTGTACGATGTGCATCTACGTGGTCCGGCCCGGCTTGTGCGTCATCTTCCATGACGAAGATCGCTGTATCTTTCCAATATTGCGAATGGCTCACCGTTTCAACAAGCTTGCCGAGGGCTAAATCATTTTGTGCCACCATTGCTTGAGGAGTATCATACCCCGATGCCGTACCAGCTGTATGGTCATTTGGAAGATAAACCATTTCAAGCTGCGGTAAGCTTCCATTCTTTTCAAATTGTTTAAATTCCTTCTCCCATTCGTTGTAACGGGTCATATCAGAGATCGATAAATCCCATCCGGCATAGTTTGGATCATAATTATCTCCAATACCCGGATCATCCGGAACCCACTTTCCATCGGTTGGAGATTCCCAATAATTGATGTATTCACCGTAGTCACGGAAGGATACGCCATACTTTTTGGCGTTGTCCCATAGATACCCATCCGCAGGTTTAAGGGCAGGTTTATCCACCCCATATCCCTTACGTCCAGAGTAATCCGGCAGCCATGTTTTTTCTGAGTAGTCATTCGATTTACCTGCTATCACCCATTGGTGTCCTGGATCGCTGACTTCTGCATCTGTATAGAAGTTATCAAGAGTAACGAATTGATTTACTAATTTATGAATGTTCGGAGTCAAGTTCTTTCCGAATTCAGTTAAGCTTGGATCCCCGTTTCCTTTCCCTAAATCCCCAAGAACTTGGTCATAAGTCCGATTTTCTTTAATGACATAAATGACATGTTTAATCGGGGACTTCTGGCCGAAAGCCCGAGGAATAGGAAAATCAGTTCCATCATTTTGCTTACCGAACCAGCTGTTTCCTTTGATATCGTTCATTGGGTTATTTTGCTCGACCTGTTTGGTGTAATCCTTCAACTGCTTTTGATCTGGGAGGTTTATAAATGACATCGTTCCCTGCATCATACTTCCAATGTACTGATTTTGAGTGTTGGGGCCAGCTCCAAGACCTTTTGCATTAAGAACCATGAGTTGATTTCCATTTGTATAAACAGCAGATGGATACCAAGCTGTCGGAATAAGACCGCTGACTTGAGCTTCTTTTGTGCCATTTCCAATATCAATCACGGCAATCGCATCGGTCCCCGCATTCGCTACATAAAGGGTTTTTCCATCAGGGCTAAATGTAAGGGCAACTGGCTGACTTCCCAATGCGGCTTCTTTATTTGATCTAACATCGATGGTTTGCACAACAGTTCTGTCTTTAGGATCAATAACAGAAATTGTGTCTCTGTCCGAATCCGCTACATAAATCAATCCAGTAGCTGGATTTTCCGCAATTGCATTCGGATGCAATCCAACCGGAATTCTTTTTACCACGGTTAAATCATTGGGATCTAACACCGTCACAGTGTCTTCGCCCCAGTTGCTGACATAAATAGCACTTCCATCCTTTGTGATTTGTGCAGTATACGGGTCAGCTCCAACAGTTGTCGTAGCAATAATTTGTCCAGAGGCCAGATCAATTTTTGATACTGAATTGGTTTCGTTATTAGCTGTGTAAAGAATCTTCCCATCCGGAGAAATGGATATTCCCATTGGAGTCTTAACGTTTGGATTGTTCATAAGAATTGGAGATTGTTCTGCCAGCATCCCATTGTTAAAACCGAACACACGGATTTTATTGTTCCCGCCTGCAGATGCATAGAATGTCTTCCCATCCGGGCTAAATGCCGTACCGTAATATAAACCCTCTCCATTGGTGTAAGGAATCGTCTGCACTACCTTTTGATTCTGCAAATCTACGACTTGTAAAGACTGAGTGCCTTGTCCATCATTGGACACGACCAAATAACGGTGATCAGGGCTAATGGATCCCCCCATGGGAAAATCCCCCAAGGTGATCTGTTTTCCAGCTGGTGTAAGAGTCCAGCCATGTGGCGTTACCCCTGTACCATCAGGCCTTGGTCCGGCTGTGTTTAATGAATAGGCCAAAGCGGTTCCAGAACCCACCAATGTTGTTGCCAGCAACGCGGCAGCTACTTTTCTCCTCATCGTCATGCTACTTTTCCCCCCATTATGTATTTCGTTTCTTTTCTCTTCTATATTACCTAAATAATGTAAATTCTCTGTTAAAATAGTATAAAATCCCATTTTTAGGAGTGGTGAACTATTATAATAGAGTGCTTTCCACCTGTTTACGAGTTTTAAAATACTTTAATTTGATAGAATGTCTAAACAATGAGGTTTGAAAGATATATGTAATGAAAGAAGAATTAAAACTATAGTCCCTATATTTTTTTAGACCTGTTTATAATCTTAACAATAAATTAATATATTTTTTGAATTCTTAATGACTATGTTCGAGTGAACGGACTAGTTAGTAGTTAAAAGTAACTAAACGGTAAAGACGGATAAATTATCCCAAAAATTTAAAATGAATAAATATTCAAAATGATTTTACTTTAAAAAAGCTAGATAAATAAGTGTTTTTCCTAAAAATACAATTGTATTTTCTATAAAGTAATACTATAATTGAATAATAATTCAGATAAGTAGATAGACAGTGTAGGGGGAAAAGAAGTGGAAAAGGAAGAGTTAAAGAGAGGCTTGAAATCGCGTCATATCCAGATGATTGCGCTGGGCGGCACTATTGGTGTCGGATTATTTATGGGTTCAGCAAGTACGATTTCATGGACGGGTCCGTCTGTACTGCTTGCCTATATCCTTGCCGGGATTTTCATCTTTTTTATTATGCGGGCAATGGGAGAAATGTTATATGTGGAACCAAGTACAGGCTCGTTCGCAACGTTCGGCTATAAGTATATCCATCCGTTAGCAGGATATTTAACAGCATGGAGCAACTGGTTTCAATGGGTGATTGTCGGGATGTCAGAAATTATTGCCGTTGGGGCATACATGCAGTATTGGTTCCCGCATCTTCCCGCTTGGATTCCGGGCTTAGTAGCCTTTGTAATTCTTGGGTCAGCCAACTTAATTTCGGTTAAGTCATTTGGTGAATTTGAATTTTGGTTTTCGTTAATAAAAGTCGTCACGATTTTAGTCATGATCGTCGCCGGATTTGGGCTCATTTTCTTCGGGATTGGCAATGGAGGAGTCCCAACCGGGCTTTCAAACCTTTGGAAACATGGCGGCTTCTTTACAGGCGGATGGTCAGGATTCTTTTTTGCTCTGTCACTTGTTATTGGGGCCTATCAAGGTGTTGAATTAATCGGGATTACCGCAGGAGAAGCCCAAGATCCGCAAAAAACACTTACAAAAGCGACTCAAAGCATTATTTGGCGGATTTTAATTTTTTACATTGGGGCCATCTTTGTGATTGTGACCGTTTATCCATGGAACCAACTGCATGCCATTGGCAGTCCGTTCGTTGCTACATTTGCGAAATTTGGCATTACAGCGGCAGCCGGAATTATTAACTTTGTTGTTATTACTTCAGCCATGTCAGGCTGTAACAGCGGGATATACAGTGCAGGCCGGATGCTCTACACATTGGGCATAAATGGACAGGCACCAAAGATCTTTACGAAACTATCCTCAAATGGGGTTCCGCTTTTAAGTACGATTGGTGTGCTGATTGGTTTGGCCGTGGGCATCATTTTAAGCTTCATTGCACCAAAAAATTTATTCGTTTATGTCTATAGTGCCAGTGTACTTCCAGGGATGATTCCGTGGTTTGTCATTCTCATCAGTCAAATTCAATTCAGAAAAGTGAAGGGTGACAAAATGGACAACCATCCATTTAAAATGCCTTTTGCGCCTGTGTCCAACTATCTGACCATTGCTTTTCTGGTTCTTGTCTTAATAGCTATGTGGTTTAATCAAGATACTCGTGTATCACTTGTTGT
>JAUZQA010000401.1 GCA_030705665.1 Bacillota bacterium | reverse complement strand
TACTCATTAATTACGTTCGGGTAATCGCTGTTGCTTTACGCAGCAGAGGAAAGTCCATGCTCGCACGAGCTGAGATGCTCGTAGTGTTCGTGCCTAGTGAAACGATAAGCTAGGGCAGCCTCGCATTAGGCTGACGGCTGGGAAAATACCTAAGTCCATATGGATATGGTATGAATACCTATAAAAGTGCCACAGTGACGAGAGCCTTTCCAGAAATGGAAGGGGTGGAACGGGTAAACCCCACGAGCGAGAAACCCAAATGATGGTAGGGGCGCTTTCTCTGAGGAATTCAACAAGGAGAAGGACAGATTCTTCTTAGAATCTGTAGATAGATGATTACCGCCTTTGTACGAGACATTAGTCGTTTGCAGTACATAGGCACAAAACATGGCTTACAGAACGTTATTAATGCGACATCTAATTTCCGAAAAGTTAAGGGCTCTCCTAAACGGGAGAGCTTTTTTATTTTCTTACTATTGGTCTATAATAAATATGACATTAAGTTCAAACATACATAATTAAGTAAAAAGTTAAGGGTGAAAAAATGGGAAAATATCAAATAATTGCGACTGCTGCAATGGGACTCGAAGCACTTGTAGCTAAAGAGGTCCGTGCACTTGGCTATGATTGTCAGGTGGAAAATGGAAAAGTAATTTTCGAAGGAGACGAATCTGCAATTGCACGCTGTAATCTATGGCTGCGGACTGCCGATCGAATTAAAGTAAAGGTCGGAGAATTTAAAGCACTAACATTTGATGAGCTTTTTGAAAAAACAAAAAAGCTGCCATGGGAACAGTATTTGCCTGAAGATGCAGAGTTTCCGGTTCTGGGAAAATCTGTGAAATCCAAGTTATTCAGTATTTCTGATTGTCAAGCCATTGTGAAAAAAGCAGTTGTTGAAAAAATGAAGTCACATTACAAACGTTCAAGTTGGTTTGAAGAGTCCGGTGCTCTATATCGAATTGAAGTGTCATTATTAAAAGATATAGCTACGATAACTCTTGATGCAAGCGGTACAGGATTACATAAGCGGGGCTACAGAGCCGAACAAGGTGCTGCACCACTAAAGGAAACACTTGCCGCTGCTCTTGTCATGTTAACGAACTGGAATCCAGACCGTCCTTTTTGGGATCCATTTTGTGGTTCTGGTACAATTCCAATTGAGGCTGCATTAATTGGTCAAAATATTGCACCAGGCTTTAACCGTGAATTTGTTTCTGAAAGTTGGGGATGGATTCCCGCTAGTGTTTGGGATGAAGCGCGAAATGAAGCCGAAGACTTGGCGAGGTACGAACAACCATTAGATATTATTGGCACGGATATCGACCATAGAATGATTCACATTGCTCAAGAAAATGCATTTGAAGCAGGTTTCGGTGATTTAATTCAATTTAAACAAATGCAGGTAAAGGATCTTACAACTAGTAAAGAATATGGTGTCATTGTTGGAAATCCACCTTATGGAGAAAGATTAGGGGAGAAAAGTGAAGTGGCGCAGATGTATAAGGAAATGGGTCAAACATTTGCAGATTTAGATACATGGTCCATTTATATTCTGACTTCAAATGAAAACTTTGAAGAATTATACGGAAGGCCGGCAACGAAAAAACGTAAGCTGTTCAATGGCTTTATACGTACAGATCTTTATCAATATTGGGGGAAAAGGAAACCCCGGCCTCTAAATGACTAAACCCGAAATTATTCTGTTGAAATATCAAGTGTATAAAAAAGGCTTGGATTGAATAGAATATTTTTATGATGAAAATTGGAGGGGATGGCATGTTTGGGAACGATATTAATTTTCCGATGATTTCTAAAGCTTTGTCTTTATCAATGGATTTACTATCCGAAGAGGAGTCTTACGAAACAGCAATACAAAAACTTGTAGATGCACAAAAAGAATTCCACCAAGCATTGTCATTTTCAGCAGCCGATAAAGTGAAATGAGGATTGAAAATACCAAGGAACAACCTTGAAAATAAAAAACGATAATTAGATTTTTTCATTGACTAAAATGAAATTTAAGCTAAAATTAAGTGATTGAATATTGATTTCTACAGTGACAGGCGTCTTTATCGGGCGCTTTTCTTTTTGTTTACAAGGGGGTATTAGATGAAAAACCGTATGCCATTTACCATTGATAAGACCGAAACATTTTATGATAAGTTAAGTGAATGGATAGGTGATTTATTTTACGATATTTTGCCGGAATCAGGCTTTGAGCTTAGAGATGAACAAATCTATATGGCTTTTCAGCTTGAAAAGGCATTTAAAGAAAAAAAGGTAATATTTGCTGAAGCAGGAGTAGGAACAGGGAAAACGATTGCCTATTTATTATATGCCATCACATATGCAAGATATAAAAATCAGCCAACGATCATTGCCTGTGCAGACGAAAATTTAATCGAACAATTAGTAAAAAAAGAAGGGGACATCGCTAAATTAGAGAAGATTCTTGGTCTGGATATCGACGTGCGGTTAGCAAAATCAAGAAATCAATATTTGTGCCTGCAAAAATTAGAAAACGAACGTTTTTCTAATGCTTCTGATGATGTTGGTGCAATATATGATAAACTTCCAGAGTTCGTTCATTCTGGCAGTTCGATGCAATCTTTTGAAAAGTATGGGGATCGTAGGGATTATCCTGAACTATCAGATGACAACTGGGCTAAGATCAGTTGGGATTCACTTCAGGATTGCTTTTCATGCGACAAAAGACATCGCTGCGGATTAACCTTGAATCGTGACTATTATAGGCATTCACAGGACTTAATTATTTGTTCCCATGATTTTTACATGGAGCATGTTTGGACAAAGGAATCGAGAAAACGGGAAGGCCAGCTGCCGCTTTTACCAGAACATGCTGCGGTTATTTTTGATGAAGGTCATTTATTAGAGTTTGCCTGTCAAAAGGCTCTAAGTTACAGGATTACAGATCAAACCCTTGAATCATTGTTAGTTCGGTTGATGGAAAATAATGTAAGGGATGAAACGCTCTATACAATCGAAGAAGTTCTCCACGAAAATGAGCAATTTTTCTCGCTTATTTCCCAATTTGCCTATCAAGTACCAGGATCGGAAAAGCAATTTATTAATAAACATGCCTTATTGTTGAAACAAGGCAGAGAACTTTTAGAAAGACTAATGAAGCTTGAGGAAGAACTCGTTTTTGATAGTGAACTATATGTTATCGAGGATTATGAATTAAAAATTGTTGAAGAATATTTAGATCAAATAACATATTCATTAAATCTTTTTCTCCAATCCGTGAATGGAATTATTTGGTTTGAGGAGCAACGCGGAGAACGAACACTTGTGATCATGCCAAAAATGGTTGAAGAAGTAATGAGAGACGAAGTATTTTCACAAAAGAAACCTTTTATTTTTTCATCCGCAACATTATCAAACCAAGGTTCATTCGATTATATAGCCAAAAGCCTTGGAATCAATGACTATTTATCCTTTTCGGTTGCATCACCTTTTGATTATGAAAATGTGATGGAGGTTAGATTACCAACCTTTTCGATTGCCGAACCTGACAGGAAAATTCAGTATCTTATCGAACAAATTGATCAAACAGAAGGACGTGCGCTTATTTTAGCAGCAACTAAGCAGGAATTGATCGAATTAAAACAAAAATTACCGGAAAAATTGGCTTATCCCTTATACTTTGAAGGAGATGCTGAAATTAGTACATTAGTTTCTGAATTTCAAAATAATGAGCATGCTGTGCTCTGTTCGATGAGCTTGTGGGAGGGTCTGGATATCCCTGGACGTTCTTTAGAAAATGTGCTGATATTTTCATTACCATTTCCGCCGAATGACCCTGTTTTTACAGCAAAACGGGAGGGTTCTCTTAATCCTTTCTCTGAAGTGGATATGCCGTATATGATCCTTAGACTGCGTCAAGGCATTGGGCGTTTGATACGTGGTGAAGAGGATAAAGGTATAGTACACATTCTGTTAGATGATCATATTGATTTAGGAATACTTGAAAGCATTAAACAAGTTCTGCCTGTCACACCAAAAGAATGAAAAAAGGACCTGGTTGAACCAGGTCCTCAGGCTGTCGAAACTCGGCAGCCTTTCATTTTATTTAGTAGCTTTAGTAATTAACCGCGTTAATATGATATAACGGTATTGTGTTTGGCTGTTTTACAGGTCTGTTGATTGGTGCTCCAGGCACTTCGCTTTCCGCGGGCGTGCCGGGGAGCCTCCTCGGCGCTGAAGCGCCTGTGAGGTCTCCCCAGCCCCGTACTCCCGCAGGAGTCTTCGTGCCTTCCGCGCCAATCAACGAGTGTTTTCAATAAAGCCCTT
>JAUZQA010000400.1 GCA_030705665.1 Bacillota bacterium | reverse complement strand
TATTTTTGTTGAACAATACTCAAATCCGTTTTTGCCTTGATAAAATGGGGGAGATGTTTCCTTCTGCACATTGTGAATTGAATCATTCAAATCCCTTTGAATTGGTGGTTGCAGTTTCACTTTCCGCGCAATGTACAGATGTTCTTGTTAACAAAGTAACAAAAGAACTATTTAAGAAATATAAAACACCAGAGGATTATTTAAATGTTCCCCTTGAAGAGTTACAAAATGATATTCGATCAATCGGGCTATATCGCAATAAAGCTAAAAATATCCAAAATCTTTGCAGGCTTCTTTTGGAAAAGTATGACAGCCAAGTTCCTAATGATCGGGATGAGTTGATTAATCTTCCAGGTGTTGGACGAAAAACCGCAAATGTCGTCGTTTCGGTTGCTTTTGGCACGCCTGCTATTGCAGTTGATACCCATGTTGAAAGGGTAAGCAAACGACTAGCCATTTGCCGCTGGAAAGACTCTGTTTTAGAGGTTGAAAAAACGCTGATGAAAAAGGTTCCTAAAGAAGAATGGTCAATTACACATCATCGGATGATTTTCTTTGGAAGGTATCATTGCAAAGCGCAAAATCCACAATGTGGGAGTTGTCCGCTGCTAGAACTTTGTCGTGAAGGAAAGAAAAGAATGAAAGGGAAGGTAGTAAGTAAT
This sequence comes from Bacillota bacterium, assembly GCA_030705665.1. The sequence goes on along the minus strand of JAUZQA010000400.1, from coordinate 3,656 downwards.
GTCTGAAAATACGAAAAAACTTTCAATCCCGTTGGAGCTTTTTCATCCTTTCTTTTTTTCTGAAAAGGAAATAAGTCTTGATTTGTCAGAACAATCATCAGGGAATGGAGAAAATTTCTCCTATGAACTTTTGTTCTATAATGGGATTGAAGCTAATCGGCCTTGGACAAACCCTGAACAGTTTGTACCGACCTTACAAGATATTTGGGGTAATGTTAAACCGGTTATTGAAGAAATGCATCGTCAGCGTAAAAAAGACGGAATCAAAGAAGCAATGAAAAAAGGAATTGGTTTATTTTTGCAATTTTTGTATTGGAGTAACGGGAAACCAGTTTTTTTAAAGGGAATTCCATTTTTTACAAATATTAGCATAAAGCCTGTAAATCTTGAGGAACGAGTAGGATTTATTATTTCGAGGCCAGGTTTATATCACTCCTATGTTCAACTTTGTGAATTAATGATTGAACAGGAAAAGCTATTTGCAAAAAATATGATGATAAAAAAAGCGTCTAGCCGAAGTAATAGCTAGACGTTTTTTTTCATTGTCATTGTTATTGTGTTTTTCCCTGGGTGGTACCAGTCCCGGTTCCAGTAGTTCCACCAGTCTTAGTAGTTCCACCAGCACCGGTGGTCCCATTGCCGCCTGTAGAACCTGCACTTGTACCACCATTTGAATTAGTAGTACCAGTTTGTCCGGTTCCTCCAGTCCCAGTCCCGCCGCTAGGCGGTGTCGCAGGAGGGGTTCCACCCGTATTAGGTTGATTAGCATTTTGATTCGTATTTCCCTGATCACTCGTTCCAGGTATATCAATGGAAACTGTTGCAGGGTCACTTGTTTGCCCATTGCCTACAGCGGTAATGGTAAAGGTATATTTTCCACCAGCTGTCGGATTAGCTACCTTCAATCCTGTCTCAGTAGTTGTAGTAAGCTTTTGTGTAGTTCCACCATTTAATGAAACACTCACACTATACTGAACAGGACTCCCTGTTGTATTATTGTAATTCCAAGCAAGCACAATTTGTTTTCCTGTTTGATCATAGCTGGCTGATGCGTTGGTTGGTGCACTAATCTTTGAATAATTAGTTGAAACAGTTTTTGGCGCGTGACCTTTTACAGCATACTCAACAGATACCTGGCTGTCAGGCGTATATGGACTTGCCAAAACCGCCGGCATCGAGCCTTTTTCAATCTTAACCTGCTGTACACTTGCAGGAGCCGTGAAATCAGGTGTACTTACACCATTTGAAACATAAGACATTAAGTTTTTAAATATATATTGGGCAATTTTTTGGTTGTCCCCAGGTGGAATTGGCGTTTTTCGATCACTGTAACCAGTCCAGACAGAGATTGTAAAATTGGTCGAATAACCCGTAAACCACGCGTCAGGAACTGATTTACTAGAACTAATATGATTTTGTTGTAATTCCTGATCAGTATAGTTTGTCGTACCAGTTTTTCCTGCGATAGGAAGACCTGGCACATTGGCTGCAACACCTGTCCCCGGTGCTTGAAGAACACTCTTCAGCATATCTGTAATCATGAAGGCTGTGGAGTCTTTCATGACAACCTTTGTTTCGGGTGTTGTGTCGATCTCTGTTCCATCACGAAGTTTAATTTTTTTAATTGCATGCGGCGGGGTGTAAAATCCTTTGTTTCCAAATGCACTGTAAGCACCCGCCATTTCCATCGGTGATACCCCAACGGTTTGCCCGCCCAAACCACCAATGGCATATGATTCATAAATTTCTTTTAAAGGAATCCCCAGGCTAATCGCAAATTTTTTGGCATTTTCTAATCCAACCTGCTGCAATGTTTGAACAGCAGGGGTATTACGCGATAATTGCAATGCTGTTCGGATCGTCATTGGACCTAAGTAACGATTATCCCAGTTTCCAAAATCGACACCAGAAGAATACTTAATTGGTTTGTCATCAATCATTTGATAAGTACCCCAATTTAAATATTCAATTGCCGGACCATAATCCAGGATAGGCTTAATCGTCGAACCTGGCTGACGGCGAGTATCAATGGCATAGTTAAATCCTCGTTTAACCTGTTGATTTCTTCCACCGCCAATGGCACGAATTTCACCAGTTTTTGTATCTAATAAAGTGATCCCGGCCTGAAATTGATCGTCTGGGAATTTAACGACATCATTCGTATTCATAATTTTGTCTACATACAATTGAGCTTTTTGATCAACCGTAGTATAAATTGTAAGCCCATCGGAAAATATATCAAAGTCTCCGGCTTGTTTCACTTCGTCAATAACTTCGTCAACAAATGAATCATAAGGCTTTTCATTGAGTTGGCGCTGATCATTTTTGACTAAATCAGAGTTAACAGAAACCTTAGTGGCGTTATCCATTTCCGTTTTGGAAATATAGCCATGCTGGTACATTAAAGATAACACAGTATTCCGCCTTTTTGTTGCTGCTGGTACATTTTCATCTTTGAACGGATTATAATTATTAGGGCTTTGCGGCAGCCCTGCTATCATTGCGGCTTCAGGCAATGTCAAATCCTTCAAATTTTTACCATAATATGCCTTTGCAGCAGTTGCAACGCCATTACTATTTTCTGAGAAGTAAATTTTGTTTACATACATTTCGAAAATTTGATGTTTTGTATACTTTTGTTCCAGCTGATAGGCAAGCCACGCTTCTTGAATTTTTCTGCTTAATGTCTTTTTTGGTGACAGGAAAGAATTTTTAACCACTTGCTCGGTGATTGTACTGCCGCCTTCACTGCCAAAGCCGTGAGTTAAATTGGCCATGACGGCCCCACCCAAACGGATAAAATCAATACCATGATGCTGATAAAAACGATAATCTTCGGTTGCTATGAAGGCATCCTCCACAACCTTTGGAATATCTTTATACTCCACATATTCCCTGTTGGCAGAACCAACTTCAGCGATTAGGTTGCCGTCCTTATCTAATATCTTAGAGGAGATTGGGTCCTTTAATAATTTTGGATCGAGTTTTGGAGCATCTTTTACTATATAAGCAAAAGCTGCAACACCGCTTAATAACCCTACGATCCCAAGTGCAATAATGGAGAGAATAATCTTTTTAGCTAAGCTGGCTGGTTTTTTCTTTCCCTTTATGTTCTTTTGGGCATTGAGTTGCTTACGGCGCTCCTCTCGTGAATTATAATGTTCGGCCATGATTTAGTTCCTTCCTTTCTAACCTTAGCAAATGTCGCATTAAGTCAAACCATAAAGTTCTTCTACTACCTTAATATAGTCAATCCTCGGCTGAAAACCAAGTGGTATATAGTGTGCCACTTGGTCAATTTCCGCTTTTGTAATAGATTTTCTTCCACCGTTTTTCATTCTGTACCAAAACGTCAACAAATGTTCCGCTTCAAGCAAGTATACTTGTTCATATACTGTGAACCGTAAAATAACAAAACAAACTCCACCTTGTTTTATGATGGCCTCCATATGGCGGATTTGGTGCTCATGGAAGTTTTTCAAAGGAAAAGAAGAAGGGTTTTGCGTTTCCTTTGCCTCAAAGTCGATATATTTTCCTTTATAAATTCCGTTGTAGTCCGTAGTGGAAGCTTGTTTAAAATAAGCTTCTTTAATTACTGCAGCACTTCGTCTTGGATAATCCACTTGAACGATTTGGACAGGGGTTGGTTTTTTATG
>JAUZQA010000040.1 GCA_030705665.1 Bacillota bacterium | reverse complement strand
CTCATCACGAATTCTTCTTCTAATCAAAGCTGTGTTCATGATGATATTTTCGACAAAGCCATCTCTGGCTCCCCTTACAACCTTCTCTGTATCTGGCTCCTGTGGGGAACGCCCCGGATAACTTCTAACATCAACAACGTAAGCTGTATCTTCACCTTCAACAACAACGCCAATTAATCCCGAAAGAACCTTCTCTATTAATTCATCTAGTTTTTGGACTGGCTGTACGGATTGGTTAACCAATCTGTTTTCAATAAGCTCACCAATATTCTTTGAGGATAACTTTTCAAAATTGTTAAGTTCCACCAATTCCTTAACAAGTTGAATCGCATATATCGTATCAACTAAACCGCTTACAGAATAAATGTGAACTTCTTTTTTGAGAATCTTTAACTTACGTAAATTTAAATCAAAACTTATTCCTAAGCCTACCCGCTGCTTCATATAATGCTCGATTTCATTTACTGATTCAGGAATCGGCCATTTTAGGTCTGTCTTTGATGTCATAGAATCCACTCCTTTCGAGAATAAGTTCTACTGCCTTTTTCGTAATCGGGGCCCCCCGCTCATAATGGTCATGACGTGCCATTTTTCCAATATCCCCAACCCCAACAACGATTGGAACATTCAGTTCATCCAAACAATAAACAGTATCTCCATTTAATCTGCCCATTTCCAGTTCAGGAATTCCATGTTTATCTACTCCATATGGGGTTAATTCACCGTCTCGGTCAATACAAACATCTACCTTTGTCCACTCAGCATCCCTTGTTTTTGATGCCACAGCAATTACCCCCAGCACTTCTACTTCTTTATTTTGCGCTACATATTTTAATACCTTTTCACCTGCGCCTTCACCAACAAGGCCGCTGTCATCAAACATGACCAGAACTGGATCATTTGGTGTTTGTTTTATTAACGAAACAATTTCTGGACCTGTTAAAACAGACGGATTGCCTTGGGACATGCTAATACATCTTCCGCCAATCTCGCGGGCAACATGCTCAACCGCCCGCTTTGCATATTCATCACCATCTGTTATTAAGATAACGCGCCTGCGAATACTCATGATGTATAGTTTTCCTTTCTAAGCGAAATCTTTATTGGTGAATAAAATACACCCATTGAAAAATAGAACCGAAAATTTTCCCCAGCACAATTGCCATCAATAAGGAAATTATTTTACCGTCCAAGCCAATTCTTTTGCTTAAAATGGGAATGACATTTAAAACCTCTGTTAACGCTGCTGCCGTCATTCCAACAAAGGTCCCCCCAGTAAGCCCCAGCGGTATAAGTAAATAAGCAGACAAACCTAATTTTGGATCTCTTAGGCTCGCCAGTACTCCTGTAACCGAACCGATAATTACAGCCCATTCATATGAGTGTATTTTTTTCATTGTTTTCGATAATTGTGTCAGCCTTGGGATAATTCCCAGAACGGTTAGAAATGCAACAAAACCTGATCCTACAACAAGCCCGCTTGCGAGACCTATAAAAATAATGATAAATCCTTTAATCATGATCAAGTTGTTTCATACTCTCTTTATTTTCATGGATGATAACATAGTTATCGATATCTTGCTGATAATTAAATATTTCTACCTCTAATGGACTTGGCTCTTCGTTAATTCGTTTTCGAAATACATGATTGAAAAATAATATCATCCCTAACCCTAAGCCAATTGAATACGGTATTTGAAACAATAGCGGCTTTACAACATTTTCCCCTGTAATAATGGTATATATTTTTTCTTGTACACTCTGCATACTGACATCATCATGGAAATTCATAATCCCCATCGCCGATCCAAAAAATAACAGGAACCAGATTAGAATAAAAAAAGGGAGGGATACACCTTTTTCCTTTATTAACACTTCAATGATTGTTTGTGCAGGACCAATGGTCTGAATATCCGATTCCTTTACTATGGCAGTCATTAAACTGATAACTTGCATGACATCAATCACAACGATGCTTTTGTCCTTTTCTGTTACCTGGTGCACCAATAAATTTTTTAATGGTGGAAGTGCTGATTCTGGCGCAATTATTTGGGCAATATCCTCTAATCGTACTTTTTCATGTACACGAGCTTGAACTCGATGTCTCATACGAATATATATGGTATTTTCCAAAATTCTCACTTCCCAAAAATAATTTCCTCTTATATGTAGTATGGGTAAATGGAGTAAATTTCATGAAAAAAAAGACCATATGAATCATAGATCCATACGGTCTTTCATTTGCTGAAGAATCTTTTTTTCCAATCTTGAAACTTGTACCTGGGATATTCCAAGCCTCAGGGCAACTTCTGATTGAGTTTGATCCTTATAATAACGCAAATAGACTATGAGCCTTTCACGTTCATCCAATTCAAGAATTGCTTCTTTAAGTGCGAGCTTATCAAACCATTTTCCTTCATTCCCATCATCAATCTGGTCCAATAATGTAATAGGATCACCGTCATTTTCATATACGGTTTCGTGGATAGAAGATGGTGCCCTGCTCGCTTCCTGGGCAAGAATGATTTCTTCAGGTGATAATCCCAGGTGGGCAGATATTTCGTTTATAGTTGGAATTCTCCCTAATATTTTTGAAAGTTCGTCTTTCGCTTTGCGTATTCGGTTTCCCGTTTCTTTCAATGACCTGCTGACTTTTACCGTTCCATCATCTCGAATAAACCGCTGGATTTCGCCGATTATCATCGGAACAGCATAAGTAGAAAACTTTACATCATATGATAGATCAAACTTATCCACTGACTTCAGTAAACCAATACATCCAATTTGAAATAGATCATCAGGGTCATAACCCCTATTAAGGAACCGCTGAACAACGGACCAGACAAGACGCATATTCTTTTCAACAATCAACTCTCGAGATGCCTGATCACCTTCCTGGCTCAATTTGATCAGCTCTTTTACCTCATGATCTTTCAAGTATGTTTGGCCTTTTTCGTTTTTGACCTCCACATCCATAGGCAAGTCTCCTTAATTGCACAGCAATTTGCTCTTTGATAACTGCTTTTTTAATTTAACTTCGGTTCCTTTACCTGGCTGTGTGAGAACCTCAATCTCATCCATAAAATTTTCCATGATTGTAAATCCCATGCCAGAACGTTCTAGATCTGGCTTTGTTGTAAATAATGGCTGCCGAGCTTCTTCCACATCTTTTATGCCAATTCCCCTATCCTTTATAGACATTTCAACAATATGATCTTCAAGGGAAACGGAAATATAGACAATTCCGTTTGGATCATGATCATAGCCGTGAATGATTGCATTCGTAACTGCTTCCGAAACTACTGTTTTGATTTCAGTCAATTCATCCATCGTTGGATCTAGTTGAGCAATAAATGCTGCTACCGTCACTCGAGCAAAAGACTCATTCTGACTTAATGCACTAAATTGCAGATTCATACTATTTTTCATCGTCACGCAACCCCCAATCTTTGCAATGCAAATTTTTCCGTCGGTTCTAATCGAATGATTTTAAATAATCCCGACATGTCAAATAATCTTTTGATTGCTGGAGAAATTGCGCACACGACCATTTCGCCTTCTACTTGTTTTATCTGCTTATATCTTCCTAAAATGACCCCTAACCCGGAGCTATCCATAAAAGAAAGATGTTCCAGATTCAAGACAATATGATGAATCCCATTTCGATCGATAACAGTTGATGCTTTTTCGCGAAGTTCGTCTGCAGAATGGTGATCTAACTCGCCGCTTAAGCGAATACACAGGACGTCTGCTTTTATTTCCAATTCAATGTCAAGACTCACTATCCCGGCCTCCTTCTTCTGGTATAGTGAGTCAATTCGTTAGTGTATGCAAAATATCCTTCCACAAAGACAAAACTAGTTTAAATTCGCTAAAAGAAGTGCAGGGCTTTTAGCTTTCGACATTTAATCAGCTGTATTTCTATTCCCCTGCTTTGGTAAACATTCCAAACGCACGTTTAAATAGGGTCCACCAGCCGGCTTCGTCAATATTTTTACTTGCAACCAGCGGACTTTCGAGGACTACCTTACCATTTTGAATCAGCTTAAGGGTCCCTACTTTATCACCTTTATGAATGGGAGCATTTAAATCCTTTTTCATAATTACTTTTTGTTGTACTTCATTGGTCTTTTCACCTTTTTTTGTTAGCAAGGAAAGTGGTTCACTTGTTAAGGCTTCAACAGTCTTATCCTTACCTTTGCTTACTTTTGCTTTTCCAACAGCCTGGTTACGTTTAAAAATTGGATGTGTTTCATATTGGCTGTAGGCATAATCCAGCATTTTGGTTACTTGCGCATTCCTGTCCTTGGAAGTAGGAGCACCAAAAACAACTGCAATGACACGCATACCATCTTTTTGAGCTGTTGCCGTTAAACAATATTTCGCTTCTGATGTAAAACCTGTTTTCAGTCCGTCTACACCAGGATAAAAACGAACAAGTTTATTGGTATTGACTAACCAGAACTTTTTGTCTGTGTTTTCTCTTAAATAGGATTCATACATTCCGGTAAACTTTGTAATATCTTCATACTTTAACAGTTCCTTTGCCATAATCGACATATCGTAGGCTGTACTGTAATGACCTTTTACCGGCAGACCTGTAGTATTTTCAAAGTGAGTATGTTTTAAGCCTAATTCCTTAGCTTTTTCATTCATTTTCTCAACAAAAGCCTCTTCAGAACCAGCAATCCTTTCAGCCATTGCAACTGCAGCATCATTCCCTGACCCAATTGCAATTCCACGGAGCATTTCCTTTGTTGTCATTTCTTCCCCTGGTTCTAAGAAAATTTGTGAGCCTCCCATTGATGCAGCATATTCGCTTGTTCGAATTTTCTCATTCCATGAGAGTTTTCCTTGATCAATGGCTTCCATAATTAACAGCATGGTCATAATCTTAGTCATACTTGCAGGCGGAAGTTCCTCATTGGCATTTTTTTCATACAAGATTTTACCTGTATCACGTTCCATTAAAATGGCAGATTTTACATCGGTCACAAGGTCACTGCTCTTTTTTTCCGCTGCAAAGACCGAAGTACTTAGCGATGAAAATATTAATATAGGTATTACTATTACGATTGATGCCAGTCGTTTCATTCACATAACCCTCCATTCTTTATCACCTCCATTTTTTCCAAAAGAAACACTTTTATACAATTATTTCCTGATAATCAAATAAAAAAGTTCGAGACTCTACGTCTCGAACTTTGGGCTAATCTTTAAATGGTAATTTCCTCATATATCAAAGTGGGTGGTTTTATTTTTTCAGGAGAAATTTTAATACTTTCAAGCAGCTTTTGTTTAACCTCAGTCACATTTTCAAAATTACTGTAAATCGATACTAATGATTCACCAATTTGAACTTGATCTCCAATCTTTTTTCTTAAAACAAGCCCGACAGCTAAGTCAATGTTTGATTCTTTTGTTGCCCTTCCTGCCCCCAAAAGCATAGCCGCTGTACCAATTTGATCTGCAACGATTTCGGAAACAAAGCCTGCATCTTCGGCTGTTAACTCGACTATGTATTTTGCCTGCGGTAATTTTGCCGGGTCATCAACAATAGAAGCATCTCCTCCTTGTGATTTGAGAAAAACTTTAAATTTTTCCAAAGCTGAACCATCTTGCATGGCCTTTTCCAATAATCCCCTGGCTTCCTTAAGAGAGGCTGCTTTTTTCGCAAGATAGACCATATGACTGCCTAGCGTTAAACAAAGTTCAGTTAAATCAGCTGGTCCCTTTCCAATGAGTGTGTCGATTGCTTCTTTTACTTCAAGTGCATTCCCAACTGCAAACCCTAACGGCTGGCTCATATCCGAAATGACAGCCATTGTTCTTCTGCCAACATGATTTCCAATGCGCACCATTGCATTTGCCAAATCTCTAGAGTCGTCCAGTGTTTTCATGAATGCTCCCGCACCCGTTTTAACATCAAGGACTATTGCATCTGCTCCAGCTGCAATTTTTTTACTCATGATCGAACTGGCTATTAACGGAATACTGTCAACGGTTGCTGTTACATCCCTTAGTGCATATAGCTTTTTATCTGCTGGCGTCAAATTTCCACTTTGACCTATCACGGCAATTTTATTTTGATTTACAAGTTCAATAAATTTTTCATTTTCGATTTCAACATGGAATCCCGCGACAGATTCTAATTTATCAATTGTTCCGCCAGTATGTCCTAATCCCCTGCCGGACATCTTCGCAACTGGAACGCCAACAGCTGCCACCAGCGGGCCGAGTACAAGTGTAGTTGTGTCACCTACACCGCCAGTCGAATGTTTATCAACCTTAATACCCTCAATAGCTGACAAATCAATTTGGTCACCAGATCTAACCATTGCCATGGTTAAATCAGCTCTTTCCCGATCGGTCATTCCTTTAAAAAAGATCGCCATTGTCAAGGCACTCATTTGATAATCAGGAATTGATCCATTGGTATAGCCCGAGATGATAAAATTGATTTCATCAGTTGTAAATTCATTGCCGTCTCGTTTTTTTTCGATTAAATCTACCATTCTCATGTGATCATCACCATTTCATTATTTTACAATTGTTGTAACCAATTCTTTTACATACATAAGGAAATTAGCTTTCACCCGCTCTGTTGTCTCGATTACTTCCTCGTGGGATAGCGGCTGATCAAGAATCCCGGCAGCCATATTGGTAATGCAGGAGATTCCAAGTACCTTTAAACCACTATGGCGGGCTACAATGACCTCAGGTACTGTTGACATACCAACTGCGTCCGCTCCTAGAATACGGAACGCCCTTATTTCTGCAGGTGTTTCATAGGTTGGACCTGTAAAGGCAACATACACTCCTTCTTTTACATTTAAATTCAACTGAACGGCCTTTTCTTTTGCTAATCCTCTTAGCTCTTTTGAATAGGCTTCAGACATATCTGGGAAACGGGCACCAAGTCGATCATCATTTGGACCGATTAATGGGTTTGACCCCATATTATTGATATGATCGGAAATTAACATTAAATCTCCTGGAACAAAGTTTTCATTAATTCCACCGGCCGCATTTGTCACAAATAGTGTTTCCACACCTAATCCTTTCATGACTCGGACAGGAAATGTTACCTTATCAAAGCTGTAGCCTTCATAATAATGAAATCTTCCTTGCATGGCCACCACTTCAACCCCTTCTAAAAGACCAAACACAAGTTGACCTGCATGGCCTTCCACTGTGGAAATAGGAAAATCCGGGATCTCCCTATAGGGGATTTTCACTGGGTTTTTAATCTCATCTGCAAGAACTCCAAGGCCAGAACCAAGAATAAGCCCTATTTTTGGTTTTTGTTTATATTTTGTTTTCAAAAATGTTACAGCGTTTGTAATTTTTTCAAAATCCATTCTTATCCCTCTTTTATAATTCTTTTAAAAAGCTGGTTCCATATGAAGGCATTTTTACCTTAAAGTTTTCAGCAACTGTTGCACCCAGATCAGCAAACGTTTTTCTTACAGGAAGCTCCCTGCCTTCAGATAGTTGTTTGGAGTATATCAACAATGGCACATATTCACGTGTATGATCTGTACCTGCATGAACCGGGTCATTTCCATGGTCCGCCGTAATCATTAAAAGATCATCATTCTTCATTTTAGCGAATACTTCGGGCAGACGCGCATCAAATTCTTCTAACGCCTTTCCATAACCAATAGGGTCACGACGATGCCCAAAAAGCGCATCAAAATCAACCAAATTCACAAAACTGAGTCCTGTAAAGTCCATATCGAAGGTCTCGAGTAATTTATCCATCCCATCCATGTTTGAAACGGTTCGCAATGACTTCGTTACACCTTCTCCGTCATAGATGTCAGCTATTTTTCCAATTGCAATCACATCATACCCAGAATCCTTTAACTCGTTCATAACCGTACGGCCAAATGGCTTTAAGGCATAATCATGACGATTGGCAGTTCGTTTAAAGTTTCCCAGCTGACCAATAAAAGGCCGGGCTATGACTCTCCCCACCATATATTTTTCATCAAGGGTTATCTCACGGGCGATTTTACAAATTCTATATAATTCATCAAGAGGTACAACCTCTTCATGTGCAGCAATTTGAAGAACAGAATCAGCTGATGTATACACAATTAACGATCCTGATTTCAGCTGTTCTTCTCCAAGTTCAACTAGAATCTCGGTTCCACTTGCAGGCTTGTTGCCAATGATTTTTCTGCCAGAACGGTTTTCCAGCTCAGTTATTAGCTCCTGGGGAAAACCTTCCGGAAAAACACGAAATGGTGTTTGAATATTCAATCCCATTATTTCCCAGTGACCTGTCATTGTATCTTTTCCGTTTGAAGCTTCCTGCATTTTTGTATAGACCGCTAAAGGACTTTCAGCTTTTTGAATTCCTTTTAGCTCACGAATATTACTCAAACCCAATGTGGCCATATTAGGCATGCTTAGCCCATTCATTTTTTCGGCAATATGTCCTAATGTATCTGCACCTAGATCACCAAATTTATCTGCATCAGGTGCTTCACCTATTCCTACAGAATCCATTACAATTATAAAAATACGTTTAAAAGCAGTCGATGTCATGTACTTTTCCTCCTTATTATTCGGAAAAACTTTGGATCAATCCTTATCATTTAACATCCGATTAACATTAAGTTTCCCTGAATGAACTTGAATAATCCTTGAATTACTCATTATTCGTCAGAAGTCTGACATCTTTATTTTACAGTAATATGAAATGAAAAAGCTACCAATTAAATGTGGCAGCTTCTTGAAAACAATGATGATTCTAAAATTCTATTAAGCTCTTGGATGGAACTTGCTATAAACATCCTTTAACCTTGTTTTGGTTACATGAGTATATATTTGTGTTGTCGAGATATCAGCATGCCCCAACATTTCCTGTACAGCACGAAGATCTGCGCCGTTTTCCAGCAAGTGTGTAGCAAAAGAGTGACGAAGTGTATGCGGGGTCAATTCCTTTTGGATTCCAGCTTCTAAAGCTAACTTTTTTAATATTTTCCAAAAGCCCTGCCGCGTTAGGCGCATCCCATGATGATTGAGAAATAAAGCTTCATCGCGTTGCTTTTTATTTACAAAAAAAGGTCTACCCTGTTCTAGGTAATGATTTAATGCACTTGCAGCAGTCTTTCCTATGGGGATAATTCTTTCTTTATTCCCTTTGCCGATGCAACGGACAAATCCCATTGTTAAATGAACATCACCCTGATCCAAACCAATTAGCTCACTAACGCGAATCCCGGTAGCATAAAGAATTTCAAGCATTGCCTTGTCCCTTATACCAAAGTGATCGTTTTGTTTGGGAGAATCTAAAAGAGTCTCGACCTCCTGTAAATTTAATACTTTAGGAAGTGATCTTTCCATCTTTGGTGTTTCAATATGGACAGATGGATCATGGTCTGTCACTTTATCCCTTAATAGAAACTGATGAAAGGCCCTTAGGGAAGCAATATGTCTTGCTAAAGTTTTTGAGGATTTTCCTTGCTCCTTTAAAAGCCCTAAAAAGTGCACAATATGAACGCGCTGAACGTCATTCAAGTGTTGAATATTTTCGACTGTTTTTACATAATGAATATAGCTTTTCAAATCACGTTCATAGGATACAATTGTATTTTTTGCCAGTCCCTTTTCAACAATTAAAAAATGGATAAAATCTTTAAGCTGGTCTCCCATGGTTACATTACTCCCCGTTTAAATAAAACAATACTAGCCGATCAAAAAGGTTTGTACCTTCATCTTTAGAAGAACTTGAAACCTTTAAAGCGGCTCCTTTTGGCTCGTCATAGCGATGATAGTTTTGATATTCTTCATTTACAAACATCATACCATAATAAAAAAGAATCGTGCATCCAGTAAATAGCAGGAATACCTTTAGAGTATGCATAATGATCTTGAAAAAAGAGAGCATAGTCACTTCCCCCAAATAGTTTTAGTAAAAGGTATGCCAAATTGGACAAGATTTATACCATGGTTAGAAAAATGGGCATAAAAAAAAGCCTTTTTCATGACAAAAGGCCTTTTTTATCGCTTTTAGTTTTAGCTGCTTCGTTTTTTTCTTGACAGCTTTGACAAATTCCATGGAAAGTCAATCGATGATCTTTTATTAAAAACTTCCATTTCGCTTCAACGCTTGCCTCAACATCTTCTAAAAGATCTTCTTGTATTTCATTTACTGACCCACATTCTATGCAAACAAGATGATGGTGAAAATGTTCCGCACCTTCACGTCTAAGATCATACCGAGAAACGCCATCTCCAAAATTAATTTTATCGACAATTTTTAATTCGGTTAACAATTCTAAAGTTCGATAAACGGTTGCTAATCCAATTTCAGGCGATTTTTCTTTCACCAGGAGGTACACATCTTCTGCGCTTAGATGATCCTCTTCATTTTCCAGTAATACACGAACAGTAGCTTCCCGTTGAGGTGTAAGCTTATAGCTCGATGAATGAAGCTGCTTCTTTACTCTCTCAAGTCTGGTCTCCAAACCGTAGTCCCTCCCTCGCCATAATTCATTCTCATTATAGCAGATGAAAAAGGAGATTCAAAATAAAATTATTATAAATAAGTGACAAAAGGTATTATTATATTATACTAATTATTATTTGAACGCTGAGACAATTGTTTTCATCAATCCAGGAGAGAGGAAAGCCTCAAAACCTGAAGCAACAGAAATACAAAGTACAGCAACGATAAAAGAAAAAATATAGCGTTTAAATACTGGCATAATTGCCTGACCATATTTTTTCATAAACTGCTTTTTGATCATTAGCAATGAAAATGACATGGACATGACTCCTGTAATAATGAAAACAGGAATGATAATTAGATTTTGCGGCAAAATCGATACAAAAGCAAGCATAAAGCCCTTCCAGCTCATTTGGTTGACAAGAAATCCGACCGTAAACCCTACAACCATTCCTTTTATAAATAGAAGAATGAGAATGATCGGTAATCCAATAATTGAAATACCCAAGAGCCACATTAACCCAATAAATTTACTATTATGAAAAAAACTCTGTAAAAATAGATCATTGGATTCTGCCATCTTCCCATTCGATACTTCACCAAAAAATTGTGATAAATAATGAAAAAGATCTTGTTTCTGTGAAAAACTCATACTATTAACAACTATCGCTCCAAAAATAACTCCCATCAAAAATAGGATGACGACAAAGATAAAGATTGAGGAATGCTCACGGAAATAACCTGCGGCGATGTTCTGGTACATTCGTTTTTTCATTGCTTTTCCTCCTAAAACTCGGGTTAATAAATTGTATGCCTGTCCTAACAAACTATGATTTATAATTGAAAAAACCGATGGCCAAATTAGTGGCACACCGGTTTTTTTCATTATTTTTTTACTTATCTTAGTCGGCAATTTTACCGTAACGTCCCCCGCCGCCTGCCGATAAGCTGATTGTTCCTTCTCTAGCCTTTATTATCAGGTCTGCAACCTTTACAGGTACAACCTCTCGAATGGCTTCATATGGGACTTCATGCAAAATTGCCATTTCCGTGCCAAAATGCTGCAGCAGTTTATCAAGTAATTTTGGTCCCAATCCAGGGATAAATTCAAGTGGGACTTGATGGATATATGGAGGTCTATTTTTCGGACCTTTTTCTGCCGTTTTTAACTCTAAGATCCGATCAGCTACCCCTTTTATAATTTTTTTGGCACCGCAATTAGAGCAAACTTCAGCATTTTCATTAATGGGATGGAAACAACGAGCACACACGGTTTTATGATACTTGCCCAGCAATGGATCAAGTCCATAATTTGCGATAATTTTTCTCCCCCCGTCACCAGCCAAGGCAAGCTTCAATTCTTGAAATGACGGCTCTTCCATTTGCATAACCTGGTATTCACGGGCAATTTTTGCTAAAGAATGGGCATCTGAGTTTGTAACAAATGGAAATTGGTGCAACTCCTTTAATTGATCGGCCATTCTTGTATCAGAACTTAAACCGAGCTCTATTCCATCAATTAAGTCTGGATCAAGCACTTCTGTTAAAGATTTCCTAACACCTTTACCGTAAAGACTTTTAAAGGGTGTAAATACGTGTGCAGGAATAAATATTCCGCCCAATTCTTTTACCTTTTTTTGTAATTCTTTACCGCTAACATAGATCCGTTGCGAACTTAGTTGAATATTTTTCAAATGGTTTGAAAGCCACGAGGAGAATTCCCGCATGACTTTTATTGACGGAAAATAACTTAGCAAGTGAACGGGACCGTTGCAATGCTCGTCATAAACTTCCAATTCTGAACCCGGTATAACGGTCAACTCGCCAAATACCAATCCGCCATCAGGATGCTCGTAAACTTCCCCACTCGCTATAAGATTCTCCATTTCCAATATTACCTCTGGTGAATGACAATCAATAATTCCGATCACATTCAGCCCTTTTTTATGACGGGCATGCTCGATGATGTTTGTAAACGTTAATGTTTTAGCCCCTGTTATTTTTACGGGTTTACCTGTCCAGGTTCTCCCGATATGAATATGTAAATCTACATAAAAGGATTTCATTTTTCAGCTAGGGCTTCCTGCAATTGTAAGTATTGGACGGCAAAAATTGTTTTGGCGTCATAAATTTTTTGGCATTTCACATATTGAAGCGCCTCATCAAGCGTTAATTCTTCAAGGTTTACAAACTCATCTTCATCGAGCGCTGCTGCGTTTTCCTTTTTAACCAAACCCTTTGCTATGTATACATGAACAATTTCATCCGCAAATCCTGGCGATGTATAAAATGAGACTAATAAATCAAGCTGACTGCATTCATAGCCTGTCTCTTCTTCAAGTTCTCTTCGTGCGCACACAGCAGGTTCTTCTCCTTTTTCAAGTTTTCCTGCCGGAATTTCAACGATGATTTTATCCAATGGCTTGCGAAATTGTTCTACCATAACAATTTTATTTTCATCTGTAATGGCAATAATTGCTACTGCACCCGGATGCTTAATAATTTCCCTCTTAGCGGTTTTCCCATTAGGAAGTACCACTTCTTGTAATTCTAAGCTGACTACTTTCCCAGAAAATAATTCTTTTCTACTTATTGTTTTTTCTTCCAGTCCAACCAATATGCTCACTCCTGTTCTACTCCGAAATATTATCCTTTTTCATTTTACCATACTCAATAAAGCTGACCGCAGTCTTCTGTTATTTCATTTGTAGTTTACCCAAGTTCACTTTAAAATGGAAAAAAAAGGGGTGGAATAATGAAAAAAAGAAAACTAGGGAAATCTAATATTCTCGTAAGTGAATTAGGACTTGGCTGCATGTCACTCGGAACGGACGAAAAATCAGCCCTTGAGATCATTCATACTGCACTCGAGGAGGGAATAAACTATTTTGATACGGCCGACCTTTACGATCGG
>JAUZQA010000004.1 GCA_030705665.1 Bacillota bacterium | reverse complement strand
CACTTAAGAGTTACTCAGGCACTTAGACTGATCTTAGTCGGAAGAGATAAAATGGTTGATATCTACAAAGAGGGTGAGAATTTTTGCGGCGTTCTTTAAAATGGTTTGCAGTTGCAACGACAATTGGTATGTTGTTCGTTTTGATTGGTGGTGCACTTGTAACGAAAACAGGTTCGGGAATGGGATGTGGAAGGTCCTGGCCGCTTTGCCATGGCCAAGTACTGCCACAACATATTACTTCGGAGCTGATTATTGAACTTGCACACAGAGTCGTTTCAGGATCAGTAGGGATAATGGTACTAATTCTATCTATTTGGTCGTGGAAGGAACTTGGTCATATTAGGGAGACCAAGTTTCTAGCATTTCTTTCATTTTTCTTTCTCCTATTACAAGGATTGATTGGAGCTGCAGCTGTCTTGTGGGGACAATCTGGTTTTGTCCTGGCACTTCATTTTGGAATTTCTCTCATATCTTTTGCCTCCCTCTTCTTATTGACACTTCTTATCTTTGAAGTCGATAAAAAATTTGAAGCTGATCAGTTAGTGATCGATAAAAGAATGGGCCGTCATATTGTATTCGTTTCTATTTATAGTTATATCGTCATATATACAGGTGCGCTTGTTCGACATACAAAGTCAAGTCTTGTATGTCGTGATTGGCCCTTATGCGTTAACGATTCTCCTGTCTTTCCAGAAAATATCTATGAATGGGTCCAAATGGGACACCGTGCAGCTGCGGGGCTTATTTTTATTTGGATAGCTTTTATCACCGGTCTGACAATTAAGCACTATCGTCATCAAAAAGTTCTGTATTGGGGATGGATTATTGCTCTTTGTCTCGTAAGTCTCCAAGTAATTGCAGGTGCTATGATTATCTTTACTAGGTTAAATCTCTATATTGCACTTTTACATGCTTTATTTGTCACATGCTTATTTGGTGTTTTGAGCTATTTTCTTCTGCTATATTCCAGATCAAAAAAATCATCGTAAAAATAGCTGCCGGATTTCGGCAGCTATTTTGTATTTACCCCTATTAAGACTCAGAAAGTTCGATTAATAAGTCGCCTGTTTGGATGGCGTCACCATTTACCACATATAGATCTTTAACAATCCCGGAAAAAGTAGCTTGAACGGTAGTTTCCATCTTCATGGCCTCTGTAATCATTAAATGTTCGCCACGCTCCACTTTTTCCCCTTTTGCGACAAGAACTTTTAGAACAGTCCCCGGCATTGATGCCGCAATATGATGAGGATTTTTTGGATCTGCTTTAATTCTTGTTTGAATGGTTGATTTTATACTTTCATCCTTGATAACAACTTCACGAGGTTGTCCATTTAACTCAAAGTAGACGACTCTTGTACCATCAGCCTGCGGGTGACCGACTGAAACCAGTTTTACCATAAGTGTTTTCCCTGTTTCGATCTCAACTTCAATCTCTTCCCCTAACCGCAAACCGTATAAAAATGTTGGCGTATCAAGTACTGCTAAGTCTCCATATAACTCAACAGTTTTAATATACTCCATAAATACCTTAGGATACAGAGCATACGCAATTACTTCAAAACTGGTAACCGGTCTTCCTAATTCATTAAAAAGTTCATCTCTTAAAGCATTAAAGTCAACTGGCTCAAGTAACTCTCCAGGTCTTACTTCCAAAGGCTTACGATCTTTTAAAATGACCTTTTGAAGTTCTTCCGGGAAGCCTCCATGAGGCTGACCTAAATAGCCTTGGAATAATTCAACAACAGAGTCGGGAAAATCAAGTGAATTTCCTCGCTGCAAAACTTCTTCCTCTGATAATTCATTCTGTACCATAAAGAGAGCCATATCCCCGACAACTTTTGAAGATGGAGTAACTTTTACAATATCACCAAACATTTGGTTTACCCGGGCGTACATTTCTTTCACTTCATCCCAACGCTCTCCAAGGCCGACAGCTTTTGCCTGCTGCTGAAGATTGCTATATTGTCCTCCCGGCATTTCATGCTGATAAACTTCTGTATGCGGTGCTTTCATTCCACTTTCAAAATCACGGTAGTACTCACGTACATCCTCCCAATAATGAGAAAGTTGTTCAAGAGCATCAATTTTGACATCAGGTCTGCGCTTATTCCCTACAAGCGCATAATAGAGCGAGTTTGCACTTGGCTGCGAGGTTAATCCTGCCATCGAACTTACCGCAACGTCCACAATATCTACTCCCGCCTCAATCGCCCTTGCATAAGTGAAGACACCATTACCGCTCGTGTCATGTGTATGCAGATGGATTGGGATATCAATGGTTGCTTTTAACTCAGAAACAAGCTGATAAGCTGCCTCAGGTTTTAGAAGCCCTGCCATATCTTTAATAGCTAAAATATGAGCACCCTGGGATTCAAGTTCTTTTGCCAGCGTTTTGTAATAATTTAAATTATACTTTACTCTTGTTGGATCCAAAATATCCCCGGTATAACAAATGGCAGCTTCAGCGATTTTTCCCGTCCCGCGGACAGCATCAATTGCGACTTCCATTCCTTTTACCCAGTTTAAACTATCAAAAATACGGAATACGTCAATCCCGCTATAGGCAGATTTTTCAATAAATTCTCTAATTACGTTATCGGGATAGTTCTTATATCCAACTGCATTCGCTCCTCTAAACAGCATTTGGAACAAAACGTTCGGCATTTTTTCCCGAAGACTTAACAGGCGATCCCATGGATCCTCTTTTAAGAAGCGATAAGCAACGTCAAAGGTCGCTCCACCCCACATTTCTACTGAAAATAAATCAGGCAAGAGCTTTGCAGTATGCTCCGCAATATGCTCAAAGTCCTTTGTACGTACCCGTGTAGCCAAGAGTGACTGATGTGCATCCCTAAATGTGGTATCAGTTAATAAAACCTGCTTCTGATCTTTTATCCAGTCTAAAAGCCCCTCTGCACCTTTTTCAGTCAGGATCTGTTTTGTTCCATCCTTGTAGTCAATGTCATATTTTAATCTTGGTACTCTTGGCTTTGAAAATACAGGACGTTTTTTCTTCTCGATCCCAGGAAAACCATTTATAGTCACGGTTCCAATATAATTAAGCATTTTTGTTCCACGGTCTTTTTTAACTGGGAACATGAAAAGTTCAGGTGTTGAATCAATAAATGATGTATCATACTCACCTTTAATAAAATTTGGATGTTTGACCACATTCTCAAGAAACGGAATATTGGTTTTAATTCCCCTGATTCTAAACTCGCGTAAATTACGCACCATCTTGGCAGCTGCTTGCTCAAAGTTCAAGGCGAATGTAGATAACTTCACAAGTAAGGAATCGTAATAAGGCGTAATGACACTTCCGGTAAAGGCATTCCCAGCATCCAAACGGACACCAAAGCCGCCGCCAGAACGGTAAGCCATTATTTTTCCTGTATCCGGCATAAAGTTATTTAACGGATCTTCCGTTGTTACCCGGCATTGAATCGCAAAACCAGTAGATTGAATCTGTTCTTGAACTGGAATCCCAATCGTTTTACTATGCAATTCATAATCTTCAGCTACTAGAATTTGTGTTTGAACAATGTCAATGCCTGTAATCATTTCGGTGATGGTATGTTCAACTTGAACACGAGGATTTACCTCGATAAAATAGAAATCCTCACCAGAAACCAGGAATTCTACTGTTCCAGCATTAACATAGTTAACATTTTTCATTAATTTAACGGCAGCATCACAAATTTCCGCACGTAATTCACTCGAAATCGACACACATGGAGCAACTTCGACTACTTTTTGATGGCGGCGTTGAACAGAGCAATCCCGTTCATATAAATGAACAATATGTCCATGCTGATCACCGATAATCTGAACTTCAATATGCTTTGGATTTTCGATTAGTTTTTCAACATATACTTCATCATTACCGAATGCAGCCTTTGCTTCAGAACTGGCACGCTCAAATCCGTCTTGAACTTCATCAGGCCCTTTTACAGCCCTCATTCCACGGCCGCCTCCGCCAAGTGCAGCTTTTATCATAATTGGAAAGCCAACCTGCTCTCCAAACGCTTTTGCTTCCTGCCAGTTGAGCACCGGGCCATCACTTCCGGGGATAACAGGAATTTCGGCTAGTTCGGCTTGTGTTCTTGCTTTTACTTTATCGCCAAACATATCCAGATGCTCTGTTTTTGGTCCAATAAAAATAATTCCTTCCTCTTCACATCGTCTTGCAAATTGAATGTTTTCAGATAGGAATCCATATCCTGGATGGATGGCATCAACTGATCTTTCTTTTGCAATTTCAATAATGTTTTCGATATCCAAGTAGGCATCAATCGGTTTTTTTCCTTCTCCAACCAGGTAGGCCTCATCGGCTTTATATCGATGATACGATGCAGAGTCCTCCCGAGAATAAATTGCCACAGTGCGGATGTTCAACTCGTTACATGCCCGAAAAACACGGATGGCAATTTCTCCCCTGTTAGCAACGAGTACTTTATTAATTTTTCTTGTCAATTTTAGCACCTCTATCTCCCTCATTTATTAAACACGCAGAAAAAAGACTGCGCGCTAATTACGAATCTGAAAACATTCCCAGAGTGTTTGGCTGAATGTTTCTTTTTGCTTCAGTGAATTAATTATATTTTTTTATCAAATTTCACAAAATTTTTAAAATTAATTCTTGAAGATAATATCATAGCTGCTGTTATGAGTCCAATAATTCCGGCAGTACCAAAGCTAGGCTGAATGGCAATTAAAAGGAACTTTTCTATTAATATAAACATATTTATAATTTTTATTTGATTGTGAAAATAAGGTTTAATAAAAAACTCAAACATTAACCTGTTTGAGTTTTTTTACATTATTTTTTTATTGAGGCATCATGAAGAGCGGAAAGCTCTCTTTCTAATTTATCTAAAATTTCTTTACCAGATAACATATCAATTAGTCCAAGCCGAGCCGCAAAATCAATTTCTCTAGATAATCCGAACATTTGCGTATCCAATACCTCTTCATACAGAGGACATTGAGGCATCGTGAGATTATCCATTTGAACTTTGATAAGCCTTAAAATTTTTTCAGCGTCAGCCTGTAATAGGGCAAAAGCTTTTTCTTGATGATCCACAATCGTACTAGACGCCAACATTGATCCCCCCATTTCAGAGCGATTGTTAAACTATCTTTAAATTTTACCTTTAAATAATAAAAATTGCAAGAACATTTAAAGTAAAGCACCTGTGACAATTATCCGAAAAAAAGCTATACTTTAATAGTGTTAAGAACGGGGGAATTTGAAATGGCAGAAGTTATTTTATTAACAGGAAACATAAAGTATCCAATTACTGTTGATGCAGGAGTATGGATTTTCGATGATCGTCGAATTGATTTAAATACCTACTTTCATGAAGAGCAAAAAGAAATAGATGAATTAGAGGAATACACAAAGAAAGTTTCTAAGCATTGGGATCGAGAGATAATAGAAGGGGCTATCTATCCGCCAACGTTGAAATCTGAAAAAAAGTATGAAAAGGAAAAAATATTAACCGGAACTTTTGGAATATCCTTTAAACCCTTCTTAAAAAATGCAGAGCCAGGTGAAGACGCCAAACTCCTCATTATCGAAACAAAAGATGGTGAAGTTGAAGTACCGCTTCCAGTTGCATATGACCTTATATTCAAGTTTTCAGATAACGGAAAGCCGTTGAAAGAGAGTGGACCGATCCACATTTTATATAAAGATGGATCGAATCGAAATAATCCAATTAAAAATGTTACAGGCTTGATCGTTAAATAACCAGACGGGTGCAATTAGCACCCGTTGTTTTTTACAATAAATCAGCAGCCAATCTTGCTAAACCAGACCTTTCCCCTTTTAACAGCTTTACGTGACCTGAAACCATTTGGTCCTTAAATTTTTCAACCACATAAGTAAGGCCATTATTATATGCATCTAAATAAGGATGGTCAATTTGTTCCGGATCCCCCATTAATACAATTTTACTACCCTCCCCAACACGTGTTAAAATCGTTTTCACTTCGTGTTTTGTTAGGTTTTGTGCTTCATCAATAATGATGAACTGTTCCGGCAGGCTTCTGCCACGGATATAGGTTAATGCTTCAACCTCGATTGAACTCATTCCAGCTAAAATAGCATCTAGTTCACCCGGCTTTTTGGTATTAAATAGAAACTCAAGATTATCATAGATCGGCTGCATCCACGGCCGCAGCTTTTCTTGTTTTTCTCCTGGCAAGTAGCCTAAATCCTTCCCGACAGGAACAATTGGTCTTGCAACCAAGAGCTTTTTATATACCCTGAAATCTTCCGTTTGCAATAATCCGGAAGCAAGTGCTAACAGGGTTTTTCCGGTACCTGCTTTTCCAATTAATGTTACAAGTGGAATATCTCTGCGCAGTAGTAATTCAATTGCCATCGTTTGCTGGACATTTCTTGAATTTATCCCCCAAACATGATCTTGATTGATTGATAATTTTTTAACCTTTTTACTTGTCTTATCCACCATACCAAGTGCTGAAGCAGATCCACCCAATGCATCCTTCATGATTAAATATTGATGGGGATAAAACGGATGATTGGCAATTTCCGAAAGGGAGAGCTCACCTTTTTCATAAAAACGATTCAAAAGATCTACCTGCAGATAAACTTCTATAAAACCAGTATAAATATGATCTACTTCGACGACTCGGTCGCTTAAAAAATCCTCCGCATACAGACCGATTGCATCTGCTTTTACCCGTACAAGTGCATCTTTACTAACAAGGATAACTTTTTTCCCCTCTTCCTTCGTCTGTTCCTCTAAGTATAAATTCTTTGCAACCGCAAGAATTCGGTTATCGTTTGTTTTTTCAACAAATATGTCTTGCAGTTCATGAAATGATCGGTGGTTTAATTCAATCCTTAATGAACCACCATTTTCCAGAGGGATTTTTTCATGTAATTTTCCTGTCTCCCTTAAATTATCAATTAATCTAGATACATGCCTTGCATTTCTTCCGATTTCATCCATATATCTTTTTTTGGAGTCCACTTCTTCAAGGACGACTGCTGGAATTACGACCTCATTGTCTTCAAAAGAGAAAATGGAATACGGGTCTTGTAATAAGACGTTTGTATCTAAAACATAAATTTTACTCAATCCGATGCCTCCCGCTTCTCTTAGTATAGATCCTACTGTGGAAGAACAAATCCTTTTGCTAGATAGGACTTTGGTAAAATATATGTTTATTAGAATAAAGATAGACGAAAATCCACACAATAAAGTCAATTAGTTATGTTTCAACTCGGAGGTGTCTAAAAAGTGAAAATAATCATGCTGACTGCAGCTGTTTTTCTTATTTTAAGTGGCTGCAATACAAATAAAAATATCCATAATAACGTAAACCAACAATCGGTTAACGTAAAAAATAGCAATATCCAAAATGTAGATCGAAAAACTGGGCAGGAGATTTCCAAGCATTTAGTAACACTTGCTACAAGCATTCCTAATGTACATGATGCAACAGCTGTTGTTATAGGTAGATATGCACTCGTTGGGATTGATGTAAATGCCAAGATTGATCGTTCACAGGTTGGAAGTATCAAGTATTCAGTTGCTGAAGCTTTAAGAAAAGACCCCAATGGTGCTAACGCGGTTGTCGTAGCAGATCCGGATACGTACCAACGGTTAAAAGATATTTCTACTGAAATTCAAAGAGGAAAACCTATTCGAGGAATCATGAATCAACTCGCAGAGATTGCCGGGAGGCTTATGCCTGAGATTCCAGGGAATTTACTAAATCCCACACCACATACAGGAACAGAGGACCAAAAAAGCAAACTACCTGAAAATGAAAGAAGGAATCTTGATCAACAACAAGAAAAACAGTCAAATTATCAAAAATCAAAGCCGTAAAAAAGCCTAGTGATCTAGGCTTTTTTCATTGCATCCATTACTTGTTTGTCTAATCGAGCAGCAGCATTTTTGTCATAGGTTTTATCGTATGTTGGTTCTGTTACGATTTTCGAACCATAAAACATAACATCTCGAACTTCATTTATCTTAATTTCAACCAATGCAAGCTTTAATGGGACATCAGCTAATTTTTCTTGTTTTACCGTTGCCTCTCCTTGAATGGAGTATGTTGATTCATTGGCAATTAAATTAAGAACAACCTTATTATTATCTTGGATGTTTTGAATAATCCTGGAACGATTATCAACTGCAAAATAAATGGTTTTTTCGTCTTTTGCCAGCACCCATGAAATAGCGCTGACACTAGGCCCGCCCGACTCAAAATCAACAGTTGCAATGGTCACGAATCTCTCCTTTTGCAATTCATCGTATAACGGCTGAACTAGTTTCTCTTCTACTTGATTCGCCATTCTTCTACCCCTTCCATCATTTTACTTAACTGATAATTACTATCATTATAGTACTACTATAGCCTAAAACGTTCAAATAAAACGTTTGGTTTTCAAAAAGGAAAACAAAAATAGAACTACTCCCCTTTTTAGGAAACTTTCGAAATAAAGTAATGGTCATGATATACTATAATAAAGTTGTTCTCGTAAAAAGAAAGATTCGAGGTGTTTTATGAGAGTTAAATGTGTAATTTGCGATAAAATCGAGTCGATCAACGATGAATCATTGTTAGCAAAGCGGTTGAGAAACCGACCGATTCATACATATATGTGTGATGCATGTAATAACAGAATCAGTGAAAAAACAAAAGCACATATTAGTTCAGGAAATTTTCGTCTTTACCGATCTCGTCCAAATAATGATGATTGGTAAGAAAAAGCGGAGGCACTTAAAGTGCTTCCGCTTTTTTAGTCTTCCTCAATTGGGAAGTTTTCATATCGATCTGGACTTTCATTTATTTGGTTAAGCATAATATCGATTAATTCAATTGGGTAACGCTGTTTCTTTCGCTCTTCATTAACCGTATAAGAAACATAATAGAATGGTTCTTCCTTCTGAACTTCTATGTCTATTACCTTATGCTCCTCCAATAAACTCTTTTCAAACAAGTCCATTGTTTCTTTTGCTGCTGTATCATCAGGGCGGGCATCGTTTACTACCTTGATTGTAAGCCAATTATATAGTGTATCCTGCAATGAGAACAAACTCTCCATCCCCCTTATTTCATATCTGCCTGTTGTTTTTTTGATTGATGGAGGCGGATTTTGTAAATAATTAGAATAAACGCCGCAACGACCAGACCTTCAGCAACCGGTAAAAATATCCCAAAAAACGTTAATATTGTGCAGCCCAAAATTAAAAAGATATATACAATAATCGATTGAAAAAGCGGGAGTTTCTTGGCAAATCCCAGTTTATAGACAATGATCGATAAAACAACAATCGTTAGATATAAAAGCCACATGCCAACCTTTGGCTGCTCATTCACTTTATATAGAGCAGCGAAGAATGAAAGTCGTTCAGTAATATTCATATCTCCAAAAAGCCTCCTTCTGAAATTCCACCATCAGCTTTCCTTTATGTTGAGCTGTGACCTCATAGCAGACAATCCATCACTGACAGGTTCTCTTAGGCCCAGAGATGAGCTGTTTAGCTCAACTCTGCATATTTTTTCTTTCTAGCCATTTTTTCACGTTCATTTTTATCAAGAATCTTTTTACGTAAACGTACTGATTCTGGAGTTACTTCACAATACTCATCATCATTTAAATACTCTAAAGATTCCTCTAACGTCATAACTCTAGGTTTTTTAATGACATTAGTTTGGTCTTTCGTCGCTGAACGGACGTTTGTTTGCTGTTTCATTTTTGTAATATTAACTGAGATATCATTTTCACGAGTGTTTTCTCCAACGATCATTCCCTCGTAAATTTCAGTTCCCGGTTCAATAAAAATGGTTCCTCTATCTTCTACTTGCATAATTCCATATGTTGTCGCCTTGCCTGTTTCCATTGACACAAGAACACCTTGGTGTCTGCCGCCAACTTGCCCGGCAATCATTGGCTGATAGCTGTCAAATGTATGGTTCATAATTCCATAACCACGTGTTAATGTCATAAACTCTGTGGAGTAACCAATCAGTCCGCGTGCTGGTACATTAAAGATCAAACGAACTTGACCGTTTCCATTATTAATCATATCAAGCAATTCGCCTTTGCGAGCCCCCATTGATTCCATAATGGAACCAGTATGCTCTTCGGGAACATCAATTTGAACTCTTTCAACTGGTTCACAGCGAACACCATCAATTTCCCTAACAATAACTTCTGGTTTAGAAACTTGAAGCTCGTATCCTTCACGGCGCATATTTTCAATTAAAATCGATAAATGAAGCTCTCCGCGGCCTGATACAATCCAAGCATCAGGAGAATCTGTATTGTCAACCCTTAAGCTTACATCTGTATGCAATTGGGCACGTAATCTTTCTTCAATCTTTCTAGATGTTAAATATTTACCTTCTTTTCCTGCAAATGGGCTGTTGTTTACAAGGAAGGTCATTTGTAATGTAGGCTCGTCAATTCTTAATAATGGTAATGCTTCCTGATGTTCAATTGGACAGACGGTTTCCCCAACATTAATGTCTTCCATTCCCGAAACAGCAATTAAGTCCCCGGCAAATGCTTCTTCGATTTCCTCGCGTTTTAAGCCAAAGAAACCAAACAATTTTGTTACACGGAATTGTTTAACCGTACCATCTAATTTCATTAAGGCAACCTGCTGGCCAACCTTCATTGTCCCGCGGAACACACGGCCAATCCCAATTCTCCCGACATAATCATTATAATCTAAAAGGGCAACCTGGAATTGCAAAGGTTCATCCCTGTTATCAACTGGCGAAGGAATATGTTCAATAATTGACTCATAGAGCGATTGCATGTTGTCATCCTGCTTTTCAGGGTCAGTACTTGCTGTACCGTTAATAGCAGATGCATATATAACGGGGAACTCTAGTTGATCTTCATCTGCTCCCAATTCAATAAATAAATCCAATACTTCATCAATAACCTCAAGTGGACGAGCAAAATCACGGTCAATTTTATTCACAACAACAATTGGTGTTAAATGCTGCTCTAATGCTTTCTTGAGCACAAAACGTGTTTGCGGCATACAACCTTCATAGGCATCAACCACTAATAATACACCATCAACCATTTTCATAATCCGCTCAACTTCACCGCCGAAATCAGCGTGTCCTGGTGTGTCAAGAATATTGATCCTTGTGTCCTTGTAATGAATGGCAGTGTTTTTTGCCAAAATCGTGATCCCGCGTTCTCTTTCCAAGTCATTTGAATCCATTGCCCGCTCTTCGACATGTTCGTTTGAACGGAAAGTTCCAGATTGTTTTAACAACTGATCAACCAAGGTTGTTTTACCATGGTCTACGTGGGCAATGATAGCTATATTGCGTATATCTTCTCTTAATTTCAAAAAATTTCACTCCTAATTAAATTTATATAAAAATTAAACTAATATTAGTCTCCCATTCGCAACTAAAATATTATACCACATTTTAATGTAGAAACCTAAAAGCATTTTATTGTACAATGTATATTAACAGGATTCAAGTTGATTTATCAACAAAATATTACAAAATGGGTAACACAAAAGGGGATTTCTTAAATGAAACAGATCAAATGGGTTTTTCTCATCTATGCTATTCTTTCTGCCGCAAGTATTATCGGAATTGGTGTAGCCGTTGCGGAGAAAAGCATTATTGGCACTATTTCCTGCTTGATTGCACTCACACTTATTATGGGTCTTGGATTTAAAAGAAAGGCCCAAATGCGCCGAAATGGCGAGCTATAAAGAAAAGCCCGAAAAATTTTTTCGGGCTTTTTTTTTATGATTACCAATTTCCATCGTTTAAATATTTTTTTAAGATTTTTTCATGAAGTCCCGGCTTTGCTACCAAGAGCGTATCTTTCGTCAGAAAGTCTAATTTTTCCCCTTTTAAATTAGTTACACTGCCACCAGCCTCTTCAACTAGTATAGAGCCCCCGCCAAAATCCCATGGAGCAAGTCTTAAGGCGATATAGGCATCTATTCTCCCCGCAGCCACAAAAGCCATTTCCAGCGCAGCAGAACCATATGAACGTAATCCTCTTGCTTCCCTTGCAAGCGGAATGAGCAAATTATGATCAATTCGGCGATTTTCCATTAACCAGGTTGGATTAAGGCCAATGATTGCTTTGTGAACATCTGCTTCACGTAACTCAGATAATTTCTTCTCATTTAAAAAGGCACCCTTGCCCTTCACAGCATGATAAAGTTCGTCACGAACTACATCATAAATCAGACCAACTTTTCCTACCCCATTCTCAAAAATACCTACTGAGATGGCAAAATCGCGCTGTTGGTGAACAAAATTCATGGTTCCGTCGATAGGGTCGAGCAGCCAGACTACCCCACCTAAATTTTCTAGGTCATCTCCAAAGCCCTCTTCACCCAAAATTTTATGGTCTGGAAATGTCTCCCTAACCTTTTTAATAAAAAACTGTTCAACTTCCCGATCCATATTCGTTACCAAATCATTAGCGTTTGATTTCGTTTGAATATCTAATTTCATTTCAAATGAAGTTCGGATATTATGGCCAGCTTCCATTACCCACTGCTTAGCAATTGCTGCAATACTTTCCCAATTCATTATGTACCCCCTATTTCAATGTTTACTTCCATCATTATTGCTTATATGTATGTTAACAAAATACACGACGTTAATAATATAAGCTTATTAAAAAAGGCTATGACCTTCAACTATAAGACTGTGCCATTCAGGAAGTTTTTATATACAACACCACAAAATAAACGAACTCCTATTTTTATTTCCATAGGAGTTCGCGCTAATTCACAGAAAAAAACAGTTCCATTTTTCAATGTTTCCCCTTATTTGCAGACTTACAGAGCTTTTAAACGCAATAGCTCTTGGCGGATTCTTTCCAGCTTTTGCTTGCAAACTTTCATTTTTTCCTCATTGTTTTCTGACATTGCCTCAAATAGTGTGGCTAGTTCATAATCCATTTCCAATCTTAATACAGCAGATCTTTCTTTATCTCCAGTTTTTTTACGGGAAGTATTCATCACTTGTCTCATCGATCATAACCTCCTTATTTAGTAAACTGATTTTTCTGATTATTTTTTTTATTATAATATGAGGATAAATGAATGGTTGCAACAAATATGTGCTAACACCCAGTTGCAGTAAAAAGCAGAAAAATTTCAGGTAATCCATAATTATGTTAAAATACTTAGAAAAAGAATCTCAGGACAAAGTTTTCTGGTTAAATGATAAGGAGATTTTAAATATGCACTTCGAAGGTTTTAATCAATCAGATTTTGATACATTTAAAATAGAGGGCCTTGAAAGCCGGATGGAAGCAATCCAGGATCGCATCCGTCCAAAATTTCAAACGATCGGGCAGCTGCTGACAGATGAGCTTACCACCGCAGCAGGAAATGAAATGTTTCTTCACGTCGCTAAACATGCTCGGCGCACCGTTAATCCGCCACAAGATACATGGCTGGCGATTGCAGCGAACAAGCGGGGATATAAGCAGCACCCGCATTTTCAAGTTGGCTTATTTGATGATCATGTTTTCATTTGGCTGGCATTCATTTACGAATTACCAAACAAGACGGAAATTGCCAAAAACTTTCTAGAGGAATTTGATAACGTTTCTAAGACGATCCCAAACAATTTTCATATTTCCCTTGATCATATGAAGAAGGATTCCAAAACAATAGAAAGTATAGGCAAACAAGGTTTACTAGCCGCCCTTGAAAGATTTCGGGACGTAAAGAAAGCAGAATTTCTTGTTGGTCGGCAAATTCAAGCTAACGACCCCATCTTATCCAATGGTGAGAAGTTCCTATCCGTTGTTAAAGATACATTTAAGACGTTGATTCCACTTTACAAATTATCACTTTTACAAAAATAAACGTTTAGGCATAGCCTAAACGTTTTATTTATTTCATCAAGATTTTATCTCCTGATCCCGCCTCTTTGGCTTTTTTAATTGTTCGATATGAAGAATATCCACTCATTTCTTCAAATTCACCACAGAGCTTTTTTTCTTCGGCAATGCTAGGAACAATTTCTTTAAATTGCCGATAGACAGCCATCAATTCATCGCGGCCTATTCCCTTTTCGTATGCTTTTTCAATTGCCTCGAAAAAGTGAATAACCGTGATCGTTTCATCTGTTGTCCAATTGTAATCGATGGGATACTGATATTCCATTATGTCACCTGCTTTAGCTTTTATCATATTTAATTTACCCTATTTGCGGTGAAGTTGAAAGTTTAACTCCTTGAGATTTGTTTTTAGTTCGCTTAAAGGTTAATTTCCTTTTTAATTGAAAAACTAAGATAAACTTAGGATGAAGTGAGAATAACCAATGATTTTTTCTATGCAACGACAGTCTAAAATGCTATAATTCATTTGTTTTGAAATGTTTTCAGGCGAGTATCTTTTGAAATAGAGGTGTATAGATAAATTGTCCCAATATGAAACACCGTTATTTAGCGGTTTATTAGCGCACGCAAAGAAGAACCCAGTACAATTCCATATTCCAGGTCATAAAAAAGGAACTGGAATCGATCCTGAATTTAGAAATTTTATCGGCGATAATGCTTTATCGATTGATTTAATCAATATTGGTCCTCTTGATGATCTTCATAGTCCAAAAGGAATTATCAAACAAGCACAAGACCTTGCTGCGGAGGCATTCGGTGCTGATCACACCTTCTTTTCCGTACAAGGAACGAGCGGTGCAATCATGACGATGGTTATGGCAGTTTGCGGCCCTGACGATAAAATTATCGTTCCCCGAAATGTTCATAAATCAGTCATGTCGGCCATTGTATTTTCTGGAGCAGTACCAGTGTTTATACATCCAGAAATTGATGAAAAACTCGGAATTTCGCATGGCATTACAAACGATGCTGTTGAAAGAGCGTTGCAACAGCACCCTGATGCAAAAGGTGTTCTTGTTATTAATCCAACCTATTTTGGTATTTCAGCAGATTTGAAGAAGATCGTAGAAATAGCTCATTCCCACAATGTTCCTGTATTAGTTGATGAAGCACATGGAGCACATATTCATTTTCATGACCAGCTCCCTCTATCCGCCATGCAGGCAGGCGCTGATATGGCAGCCACGAGCGTTCATAAGCTGGGTGGTTCCATGACCCAAAGCTCTATACTCAATGTTAAGGAAGGACTTGTATCAACTAAACGGGTACAATCCATTTTAAGCATGCTGACTACCACGTCTACCTCTTATTTACTACTAGCTTCTTTGGATGTGGCCCGCAAACGATTGGCTACAGAAGGCAAGGAACTTATTGAAAAAACAATTCAACTTGCCCAGAAGATTCGCAGGCAAATAAATGAAGTGGATCATTTGTATTGTGTCGGTGAGGAAATTTTAGGTTCAAAGGCTACTTTTGACTACGATCCAACAAAATTGATTATTTCTGTGAAAGATTTAGGAATAACAGGTTTTGAGGTAGAGAAATGGCTTAGAGAAAGACATAATATTGAAGTGGAATTATCCGACCTTTATAACATCCTTTGCATAGTGACACCTGGAGATACAGAAAAAGAAGCAGCTATCTTAGTCAACGCGTTAAAGGAGCTCGCTGATGAATGTGAGCACAGGGCTGAAAAAAGAGAGCCTTTACAAGTTCTTTTACCTGATATCCCTCTGCTTGCATTGACACCAAGAGATGCATTTTATGCAGAGACAGAAACGATTCCTTTTGAGGAATCCGAGGGCAGAATCATTGCCGAATTTGTGATGGTCTATCCACCTGGAATCCCTATTTTTATTCCAGGCGAAATTATTACAAAAGAAAACCTGCATTATATTCGTGAAAATCTTGAAGTAGGATTGCCCGTTCAAGGCCCCGAAGATGATGAGAT
Organism: Bacillota bacterium; assembly: GCA_030705665.1. Next base: position 11,496 of record JAUZQA010000004.1, on the reverse strand, counting down.
TAAAACAATCCGTGTTATAAAAGAATATAAAGCGATCCAATAAAAAAAACAGGGTTCCATTTAGGGGCCCTGTTTGCGTTTATAAAAAACTTTAGTTTAGTTTAATTTATTCTTGTTCTTTATGCTGACCATCACAGCAGCAATCGCATTTGCCATATAGAACCGTTACCTTTTCATCTTCAAAATGAGTAATAGTTGACTCGCAATCCTGGCATACAATTGTACCCATCATTTCAATCCCCTTCTCATGAAAACGTTTTAACTTCCATGTACTTATAATAATATAACACATTTAAGATTTCAAGCCTAAATTGTATATCACATTAAAGTTTTTTCTAATACTTTATTTTCCTTTTAATATAAAAAGGACATAATAATAGCAGGCTTCCATAAAGCCTGCTATATTTTCTTATTATCACCAATTTAATCATATTGTGTTGTAAATGGAATTGAAGGAAGGGTTTCAGCAAAAAAGTCAGCTAGATCGGCGGCTTGCTGCCTGTCATGGATTTTAAAAACCGTTTGCAAGTGGTCTAAATCTTCGAGATCTCTTGGATCGAGGAGTGTAGAGCGGCCCGTTTGCATACATACAACTAAAGGCTTCCCGAAAAACATATTCGTATAGATAATTCCGAAATCAAAGCGTGTTTGTTCTGTGGTAAATCCAACGAATCTTACATTAACATTTTCCTGCTCATCATAGAGCTTTGCGAATAAATCCATATCGTTCCTCCCTCTTATTTTTTGAATATTTAGAATTTTATTATAACTTGATTTTCTAACAAAAACAAGACATTTTTTTGTAAGTGTTGTCATTATATTTTAATCAGTGCTAAAATAAATCGTATACATAATGGAGTCGAGGAGGAATATTGGATGGCGATAAATGCCTATATAAAGCTGGTGCCTTCATCCTTAAAACAAACAATTACAACAGACGAGGTTAAGGACCTTTTCTTATACTATCAGCAAATCACTGAAAAAACCGGTGAACAAGTAGAATGGGATTACGAGGATATTGCGTTTCCTTACGATATAAAAGAAACAGAAGAAGGGAAAGGCAAATGGTTTTATCTTTCCAGTTCACACGAGCGTTATAATGTCATTTTAATTGGTGTTGATCAAGAAGTTATTCGTGATGAAAATGGAGAGGAAAGAGAACAAACATACATACAGGTCACATTACCCGATCAATCCGTTTACGGAGACAAAAATAAGGCAAATGAATTTGGTAAATTCCTTGCAAAAAAATTACAGGGAGAACTTCACCTGTTTAATGGAAGAGTAATGTATTATTATCCTAGAAAGTAATAGACGCTCCCGCTTGGGAGCTTTTTTGTTGGCTTTTTTTGTGGATTATGAATGCGGTAAGTAATAACCTAAAGTAAAATGGAGTGAACTATAGATGCAAAGGCTTGAGCAAGTAACAAAAAACGCTTTAGGACCGGACCTTGTTACCATTCGGCCAAGTGAAAAAGCCAGGTAATAAAAAATAAAAAACATAATGACTTTATAAACAAGTTGATCATGAACGGAAAGCCATTCAACAAATGTATACCCGCTCCAGATCATAAATTGCATTATCATTAAAACATAGACTCTCATACCTCCACCACCATGTATTTCCTTCTTACAAAAAGTATATGTTCCGATTTAATCAGTTATTTTCTTCATTCCCTATTTAAAGCACAAAAAACGACTTTCCCTATTGAGGAAAGTCGTTTTCATCATTATTTAAGCATATGAATTGGGTTTCCAAGGGCAGCTTCTGCAGCTTCCATGGTCATTTCTCCAAGAGTTGGATGTGCATGGATTGTCATGGCAATGTCCTCTGCAGTCATTCCTGCTTCAACAGCTAATCCTAACTCAGAAATAATGTCTGAAGCATTTGCGCCTGCAACTTGTGCGCCGATCACAAGTCCATCTTCTTTACGAGTTACAAGTTTTACAAATCCGTCAGTGCTGTCAAGTGAAAGAGCGCGGCCGTTCGCAGCGTAAGGGAACTTCGCTGTCTTAACTTCAATGCCTTCATCTTTTGCTTGTTGTTCTGAATAACCAACTGTTGCAAGCTCGGGATCAGAGAAAACAACCGCAGGAATACCAATATAATCAATTTCAGATGGCTCTCCAGCAATGGCCTCTGCAGCAATTTTTGCTTCATATGATGCCTTATGTGCTAACTGTGGACCTGGAACAATATCACCGATTGCATAAATATTAGGAACGTTTGTACGGCATTGTTTATCAATTTCAATAATACCGCGGTCTGAAGTTTTTACGCCAGCTTGTTCAAGGCCCATTTCATCTGTATTCGGACGGCGGCCAACCATTACAAACACGTAATCGGCATCGATTTTCTTTTCTTCGCCTTTTACTTCAAATGTAACAGTAACACCATTTTCTGTTTCTTCTACGCCTTTTGCCATTGCTTTGGTATAGAATTCAACACCTTTTTTCTTCATACTCTTCTTAACAATAGCAGACATTTGTTTTTCAAAACCAACGCCTAAAATTTCGTCTGCACCCTCTAAAATGGTTACCTGCGTACCAAAGTTTGCATATGCTCCGCCAAGTTCGATTCCAATTACGCCGCCGCCAATAACAACGAGTTTTTCAGGAATTTCATTTAGGCTTAATGCACCAGTAGAACTTAGGACACGTTTTGAAAATTTAAATGTTGGCAATTCAATTGGACGTGAACCTGTTGCGATAATGGCATTTTTAAAATTGTAAGTTTGCGCATTTTTTTCGCCCATGACACGAAGTGAATTACTATCAACAAAGAAAGCTTCACCGCGAACAATTTCAACTTTATTTCCTTTAAGTAATCCTTCAACGCCGCCAGTCAGTTTATTCACGACACTGGCTTTCCATTCTTGAACCTTTGTAAAATCAACTTTTACATTTTCTGCAGTAATTCCATAAGCATCAGAATGCTTTGCTGTTTCATAGCGGTGACCTGCAGCAATAAGTGCTTTTGAAGGGATACAGCCGACATTTAAACAAACGCCGCCCATATATTCTTTTTCAACAATCGTTACTTTTTGTCCTAATTGGGCAGCACGGATGGCGGCAACATATCCGCCAGGTCCTGCACCGATCACTATAGTATCTGTTTCAATTGGGAAATCTCCAACTACCATTTCCTTACGCCTCCATTAACAATAGTTCTGGGTCGTTTAATAATCGTTTGATGTGGTTCATTGCATTCTGTGCGGTAGCTCCATCGATCATTCGGTGGTCGAAGCTTAATGATAGGGCAAGAACAGGTGCTGCCACAATTTCTCCATCGCGCACAATTGGTTTCTCAGCGATACGGCCAACCCCAAGAATGGCAACCTCTGGATGGTTAATAACCGGTGTGAACCATTGACCGCCAGCAGAACCAATGTTTGAAATCGTACATGATGCACCCTTCATTTCATTTGGAGCTAATTTACCATCACGAGCTTTTGTTGCAAGTTCGTTAATTTCATTAGAAATATTGAATACTGACTTGCGATCTGCATCTTTAACAACTGGAACTAATAGACCTTTTTCAGTGTCAGCAGCAATACCGATATTATAGTAATGCTTATGGACGATTTCACTTGTTGCATCATCCAAAGATGTATTTAAGACAGGGAATTCGCGTAATGCACTTGTTAATGCTTTTACAACGTATGGTAAGAATGTAAGCTTAATACCTTTCGCCGCTGCAACTTCCTTGAATTTCTTACGGTGTTTCACTAATTTTGTTACATCCACTTCATCCATTAATGTAACGTGTGGAGCTGTATGCTTTGAGTTCACCATTGCTTTTGCAATAGCTTTGCGAATTCCGCTCATTTTTTCACGTGTTTCAGGATATTCCCCTTGTGGAATTGGTGTCGGTGCTGGTGCTGCTGCCTCAACCTGTACTTCCACTGCCGCTTGAGCTGCTGCCTCAGCTGGTGCTGCTCCGCCTTGGAAGGCATCAATATCCGTTTTTAACACACGGCCGTTTTCACCAGAACCTGCTACTAAACGAATATCTACACCTTTTTCACGAGCATATTTACGTACAGAAGGCATAGCGATAACACGGCGGTTTGGATCAACTTCAGCCTGGGCTGCTGGAGCCTGTGCTTCTGCAGCAGCTTGTGGTGCTGCTTCCTGAGCTGGAGCAGCTTCAGTTTCTTCTTCATCGCCTTTAAATTTTAAATCTTCATATCCAGGTGCATCAAATGAAACAAGAACTTGTCCAACAGTTGCAACAGTTCCTTCTTCTACCATAACCTCTAAAACCGTACCTTCAACTGGAGAAGGAATCTCTACAACTGCTTTATCGTTTTGTACTTCGCATAACACATCATCTTCCTGTACTTTATCGCCTGGTTTAATAAACCACTTTACGATTTCACCTTCATGAATACCCTCACCAATGTCTGGCAACTTAAATTGAAACGCCACTAAGGTCACCCTCCTAAAATTTCTTTATTCCACCATTTTATTAATGCTTAAGAGGGAAACAGACAATAAAGTCTCCCTCCCTATAATTAGAATGATAATACTTTTTTGGCAGTTTCCAAAACATCTTTATAATTTGGAAGCCAAGCAGCTTCTGCCTGCGGGAAAGCAAATATAGTGTCAGGTGCAGCAACACGTAATACAGGAGCCTCTAAACTTAAAATTGCACGCTCATTAATTTCTGCAACAATATGCGCAGCAATCCCTGCTTGTTTTTGTGCTTCCTGAACAACGATTGCTCGGCCTGTTTTTTCAACTGAACCAATAATTGTTTCAGTATCAAACGGACTAATTGTTCGTAAATCGATTACTTCTGCAGAATAGCCTTCCTTTTCTAACTCTTCTGCAGCTTTTAGGGCTTCATGTACCATTGCACCATAAGCAATAATGGAAATATCTTTCCCTTCACGCTTGATGTCTGCTTTTCCTAATGGAATTGTATACTCTTCTTCCGGTACGTCTTGACGGAAAGAACGATATAATTTCATGTGTTCTAAGAAAACAACTGGATCATTATCACGAATAGAAGATATTAGTAATCCCTTTGCATCGTAAGGAGTAGATGGAATAACAACTTTCAATCCTGGAGATTGAGCCATTAAGCCTTCTAAACTGTCAGCATGCATATCAGGGGTATGTACCCCTCCGCCGAATGGAGCACGAATGGTAACTGGCGCATTAAATTTACCACCTGTACGATAGCGCAAACGAGCCATCTGACCAGCAATTTGGTCAAACACTTCAAAAATAAATCCGAAGAATTGGATTTCTGGAACTGGACGGAAACCTTGTAGAACTAGACCTGAGGCCAATCCGCCGATTCCTGATTCTGCTAGTGGTGTATCAAACACGCGATCTTCACCAAATTCTTTTTGTAAACCTTCAGTTGCACGGAAAACGCCGCCGTTTAGACCAACGTCTTCCCCAAAGATTAATACATTAGGATCATTGCGTAATTCTGTACGCAATGCATCAGTGATTGCTTGTATCATTGTCATTTGAGCCATGATCTACTTCGACTCCTTTGCTTGATAAATTGCATATTGTTCTTTTAAGTTTTGCGGCATTTCTTCGTACATGATTGACATTAAATCTGTTACTTTTTGTTTTGGAGCCGCATCAGCTTTTTTGATTGCTTCTTTGATATCTTCTTTAGCTTGTTCGATCACTTGATTTTCTTTTTCTTCACTCCAAAGTCCTTTGCTCTCTAAGAACTTACGGAAACGAACTAATGGGTCTTTCTTTTCCCACTCATTATCAAGGTCAGCAGTACGATATCGAGTTGGGTCATCCCCCGCCATTGTATGTGGACCATAGCGATATGTTAATGTTTCAATAAATGTTGGGCCTTCTCCATTAATTGCACGTTCACGTGCTTCTTTCACCGCAGCATAAACAGCTAGTGGATCCATTCCATCAACTTGGATTCCTGGAATTCCAGCCGCAATTGCTTTTTGTGCTAATGTTTTTGCTGCAGTTTGTTTTTCACGAGGTGTGGAAATAGCAAATTGGTTGTTTTGGGCGATGAAGATTGCTGGAGCCTTAAATGCACCGGCAAAGTTCATTCCTTCATAGAAATCACCTTGAGAAGTTCCGCCGTCGCCTGTGTACGTAATCGCCACTGCTTTCACACCGCGTTTTTTCAATCCAAGTGCAACACCAGCAGTTTGAACATACTGTGCACCGATAATAATTTGAGGAATGGCAACGTTAACTCCTTCTGGAATCTGTCCACCTTGAAAATGTCCTCTCGACCATAAAAATGCTTGCCATAATGGAAGACCATGCCAAACGATTTGTGGAACATCACGATATCCAGGCAGAATGAAATCTTCTTTTTCCAGAGCAAATTGGGAAGCTAATTGGGATGCTTCTTGACCTGCTGTTGGAGCATAGAAACCTAATCTTCCTTGACGGTTAAGGGAGATTGAACGTTGGTCAAGGATACGAGTATAAACCATACGACGCATTAATTCTTGTAGCTGCTCATCGCTTATTTCAGGCATTGCACTTTCATTAACTACTTGCCCTTCTTCATTTAAAATTTGGAGGGTTTGAAATTGATCTGCAACTAGGTCAAGCGTTTTTTGGCCATTAAGCTGGGCGTTCTTTGTATTAGAAGCCATTAAAGTCACCTCTTCCTTTCTATAAAAAGACATTTGACATTTGATTAATTTAATGATTACTGGTATAGATTGCCCAAATTCTTTTTAAAAACGAGCATAAAAAATGCGTTAAACAAGAGATTTGTGCAGTCTGTTGATACAGTAGGACAAAAAGGTGTATTAAAAAAGTTTTAAACAGGACCTTCTTCTCGAAAATCCTTTTATTCTGTATTAGTTGTTTTTTTCTAAATAACTGATACAATTCCCTTGTTCCTATTTGAGTTTACATCAACATTTTTCGCACGTCAACTTATAAACACTAGTTTACACTATAAAAAACTTCTTTATGAAGAAAAGACAAAATTCGACCTGTATTAATATTATTTTCAAATCTGTATTACAAACACAGTTCGTTTTCACAAATTGTTATAGAAAAGTTCACTAAATGCTCAAATGTTAACTTGACACAATTAAAAAGGACCAAGCAATATGCTGATCCTTTTAATGATTATTCCTTTATAAGTCCCGCGTCTTTATAAAATTTAAGTTTCTTTGCATTATACTGCTGGGTAAGTTGATTAAATTGATCATTAGCTGAGTATATGTTTTTGTAAATTGAATTCAATTTTTCAATTTGCCCTTCCAGGTTTTCGATTGAAGCATTTTTGTTCTTAAACATCGTATATAGCTTTTGATCCTCCGAGACTCCGGTGAGATATTCTTTGGATAAAGCTTGATGGGCTTTATAGCGGGAGATCATTAGGTCATAAAGCTGATTGGCTTCGTTTTTTAATTTATTATCATCCATTTTATTTATTAAAAGCTCTGCTTTTTTAAATTCTTTTTCTGATTGCTGTAAACTGTTTGTTTCTGTTTCCATATATTTTTTTCGATCGTTTACCATTGTTAAAGCTTCATCAGAAATTTTGACTTTGTCATTATACTGATTGGTATTTAGTTCAACGATCTTATCATAGAGCGTTTTTTCTTTTTTCTCTTTTTGGACAAGCGGATCTTGTACTTGTTCAAAGCCTTTTTCATTTCCAGCAACACTTTCAAGAACTGAGTATAGTTTTTCAGCAGCTTTTTCCCGTGGCAAACATCCCGATAGACTAGTGCTAGATACGATTACAATTAAAAGTATACTTGTTATTCTCAGGCTAATCATATTTCCCTCCGATTATGATTATTATTTCTACTATAACCATACTTTAATTACGTGATAATAAGATTTTGGGTATCGACTTTTTTCTAATCAATTAATAACCTACTCATTATGTATTCATTTGTTAACTTTTCATGAATTATTTGATAGACTTATAAAGAAAAGCGGGAGTGCCCGCGGAAAGTTATGAAACGAAAAGAAAACTGCAAAACGTTGCAAGTACTGGAGTGAAAATGTCATGTTGACGATGGAGGAAATTATTCGTGATGGTCATCCTACCTTAAGAAAAGTCGCTGCTGAGGTTCAAATGCCGCCATCAGACGAAGATAAACGAATCCTTAATGAGCTTTTAGAATATGTAATTAACAGCCAAAACGAAGAAATTGCTGCAGAATATGGGCTTCGTGGCGGAATAGGTCTGGCTGCCCCTCAAATAAATGTTTCAAAACGGATGATTGCTATACATGTCCACGATGAGAAAGGTAAATTGTATAGTTATGCACTTTTTAATCCGAAAGTCGTCAGCCATTCTGTTGAAAAATCATACCTTCTATCTGGTGAGGGGTGCCTTTCAGTAGACGAATCAATTCCCGGTTATGTCCCTCGGCATGCCAGAGTAACCATTAAGGGCTTCGATGTTGATGGTAATGAAGTAAAGCTTCGCCTTAAAGGAATGCCTGCTATTGTATTCCAGCATGAAATTGATCATTTAAATGGAATCATGTTCTACGATCACATTGATAAAGAAGATCCATATAAACCTATTCCTGATGCAATTGCGATTGAAAGGTAATTCCATTTTCAACAGCAAAAAAAGCCGACCAAGAGGCCGGCTTTTTATATTAACTTTAACTCTTTAAGGCCATTCCAAATTCCATCATTATCGACATCAGTGGTAATGACATTAGCATGCCTTTTTGCCTCTTCTACACCATTCCCCATGGCAACACTTGTTCCAACTGCTTTTAACATTTCAATATCATTTAAGCCGTCACCAAATGCATAGACATCCTCAAGTTTAAAATTCAAGCGCTCGATCATTTTCTTTATACCCTCAGCTTTTGAACCACCCGCAGGAAGCACGTCGACAGAATAAGGATGCCAACGAACAAAATTAAAACTTGGATACTCCATTCGGTAATATTGTTCCTTCTGTTGTTCACAGAAAAGCAATGATTGATAAATGTTACGATTTTGGTAAAAGTGCGCATCTTCTTCAGGATGAGGAAATTTAAGGGTACCCAAGCTTTCCTCAATAAAAGAATGGTGGTCGACAGTAGCTTTCATCGTTTTTTCGGTCAAAAAAACAAGCGGGTGATTATTCTTTCTTGTTTCTTTTAAAAATAAACTAAGCTCATTTGTATCAAGCGGATTTTGATATATAACCTGATTTTCAAATACAACATACTGGCCATTAAAGCTTACAAAAGAATCGATCCCCAATTCCTCACGCAGGCTTTCAAACATAAATGGTGCCCTTCCAGTCGCAATTGCTACAAATACCCCACTACTTTTTAATTCCTTTAATGCTCGTTTCGTACTCAAAGGCAAGTTTTTATCATGGTCAAGTAAAGTTCCATCTATATCAAAAAAAACAATTTTTTTCATTATTTTTGGACTCCTTTTCTAAGGCCGAAATGATTAAATAATTTTCTAAAATTAAAGATTAAACTTTTGTTTAAAATTTGTCAATTTGGTAAAAGAACGGTAATTCCATCTTTATCCATGAAAAAATCCGCAAACTAATCATATACTAATAACAAAAAGAAGCTGTTTTTTCTTAAAAAAATCCATGAAATAGGCCAGGCTTCTTTACATTGGACAAGGATCGTATAAAATAAGAGGTAAGGAGATGACCACTATGTTGAAGAAGCTAAGAAGTAAGCTTTTAAAACAGTGGAAAGATTTATTACGAAAAAAATCTATCGCTTAAAAATTTTGAGCCCTTCAAAGTTGCGAAGGGCTCCTTCCTTATTGTAAATTTGTTTAATAGCGATCTTTTTTACACTTTTTTCACAAACATCCCTGCCAACTAATGGATTTGTTATGAAATAATATGAAAAAGATGTAAATTTTTTATATAATAGAAAAAGTTATTGTGGAGTTAGGAGCGATGAAAATGTTATTCAAAGTATTTTATCAGGAAAGTATGCACCAAGTACCGGTCAGAGAAAATACGCAAACGTTGTTTATCAATGGAGAGTCGGAAAGAGATGTTCGCAAGAAATTAGCAGATCGCGCGTATAACATCGAATATGTCAAGCCTGTTACAGGAGCATACTTAGAATATGAAAAACAAAACGAACACTTTAAAGTATTGGAGATTTGATAATTTATGAAATTTGTTAAGAATGATCAAACTGCTGTTTTTGCCCTGGGGGGATTAGGCGAAATTGGCAAAAACACATATGCAGTACAATTCCAGGATGAAATTATTTTAATTGATGCCGGTATAAAATTTCCCGAGGACGAGCTATTAGGCATTGATTATGTCATTCCGGATTATACTTATATCGTTAAAAATGCAGAAAAAGTCAAAGGGTTATTTGTCACCCACGGTCACGAAGACCACATTGGTGGTATTCCCTATCTTTTAAAGCAAGTAAATGTACCTATTTATGGAGGAAAACTTGCACTTGGGTTAATTAAGAACAAACTAGAAGAGCATGGTCTCCTAAGAAATGCAAAGTTGATTGAAATCAAAGAAGACGATGTAATCAAATTCCGCAAAACATCCGTTACCTTCTTTCGGACGACCCATAGTATCCCTGATTCATATGGTATTGTTGTTAAAACACCTCCAGGTCAAATTGTCCATACAGGTGATTTTAAATTCGATTTCACCCCAGTTGGTGAACCTGCGAACTTAACAAAAATAGCCGAGATTGGAAAGGAAGGCGTTCTATGCTTGCTTTCTGACAGTACTAATAGTGAAGTACCTGAGTTTACCATGTCAGAGCGGCGGGTTGGCGAAAGTATTGATGATATTTTCCGTAAAGTTGAAGGACGCGTGATCTTTGCAACATTCGCTTCCAATATCCATAGGCTTCAGCAAGTGGTAGAAGCGGCAGTTGTCAATGGCAGAAAAGTTGCTGTTTTTGGAAGAAGCATGGAAGCTGCGATCAATATCGGTCTTGATTTAGGCTATGTTACAGCCCCAAAAGATACCTTTATTGATGCCCAGCAAATCAATCGACTGCCGGCAAATAAAGTAACGATTCTCTGTACCGGAAGTCAAGGTGAACCGATGGCTGCCCTTTCAAGGATTGCTAACGGCACACACCGACAAATTCAAATAATTCCAGGGGATACAGTGGTATTTTCCTCTTCACCTATTCCAGGGAATACAGTCAGTGTCAGCAGAACCATTAATATGCTTTTCCGTGCCGGAGCAGAGGTAATCCATGGTAAGTTAAATAACATTCATACCTCTGGGCATGGCGGTCAAGAAGAGCAAAAATTGATGCTTCGCTTAATCAAGCCTAAGTTTTTTATGCCAATCCATGGTGAATATCGAATGCAAAGAATGCATGCAAAACTTGCGGTTGATTGCGGAGTAAATGAAGAAAACTGTTTCCTTATGGATAACGGGGAAGTTTTGGCTCTCTCTAGTGACTCCGCTCAGGTAGCTGGTAAAGTTCCTTCCGGCTCTATTTACATCGATGGAAGTGGTATCGGAGATATCGGCAATATCGTTCTACGTGACCGCAGAATTCTTTCTGAGGAAGGTTTAGTCGT
>JAUZQA010000399.1 GCA_030705665.1 Bacillota bacterium | reverse complement strand
GGCAATGTTTCGCTATAGGCTGCCAATCTCCATAATTGACGATAATTTATCTTTCTGCCTGCAGCGTTTTTAAGCCATAAACCTATTAGTGCTAAAATAGATACTTCAATAAAACTAGCGGCACTGGTGAACAGATATAGGATTAAAGAAATGATTGGAATAAAAATCCCTTTAACACCATTTACTATATCTACAAAATGAAGGATATCCTTGCTGGAAACCTTCGTACCGTTTAGCATCGAATACGCATAGTTTTCTGCTTTCCCGCCAGCAACAAAAACAAATTCATTTTTTAAAATGGCAAAAGTATTATCGGTTTCAGCAAGTTCTTGCGGTGTTACAGCCCCGGTAGGGTCTAAGATAATCGTAAAATGATTTTTATTAATTGTTATTGGAATGGAGGTTTTTGCTGATAATCGTCCATTAGTTATGGAGAATGATGGTAATTCCTTCTGTAAAACTGTTCGAACAGAGTCTATCCCAGTATTAATCGATGAACTTATGAAGAATACAGAAGGAAGAATGGACAAAAGTGAGAGTAGGAAGACATATAAAATTGTCTTTCCAATCCCTTGATATCTAAAAGCGGCAATGTCCTTAGGAGAATATAAACTTTTATAAAACTGCATAAATAGGTTCATTCTAACCATCCTTATTAAGCAAGACTTGATTTCATTTTAGCTTTGATTGCCAAAATAGACAAGAAATGCCGATAATGAGAATGGAAAAAAGGGATCAAAATCTGATCCCTTTAAACTTAATTTAACCCGCATATTCCATTAGGACAATGTTGACAATCTACGGATTGCCTTAAATAATTTAAATTTTTTACAATGAACTTTTGCTGGTCATAGTAAATAACGTCTTTTTCTCTTAATTCCTTCAATGCTCTTTGAATAACTTCTCTTGTTCCATAGGTTAAATTAGCTAACTCTTGATGAGTAATCGGTAAATCAATGAGGATTCCCTCTTCAGTTGAAATTCCATATGAATGGCAAAGTCGTATTAAAATGGAATAAAGACCGCCTTTTTTTCCATTCATGATTAAATCCTGACATTTCATTTGTGCTTTTAAATAAGTGGTACTTAACCAGGTAACAAATGCATTCATTGCTGCTGGGTCAGTTTTGATAAACTCTTCGAATTGCTCTCTTTTAATGGGAAGCAACTCACAATCAGAAAGCGTTTTAGCATAAAAATGATAATGGGGGTTACTAGATAAAAGCTGATATTCAACCAAAACTTCACGGCTATGAAGAATCTTTAAGATAAATTCCTTCCCTCTTAAATGGACTCTGCCGATCGAGATACTTCCTTTTAAAAGGAGATAAATATACTCTACTGGATCTTTTTCCTGAAAGAGTACAGAATCAGCTCTGACTTTTTGAATTTGTTCTTTTTCTCCAAAAAATTGCACGAGCAATCGAAATAAAGAAACGCTATCATTTTGCATTTTCACCGCTCCTTTTAAACCCTTCTAGCTTGATTTAAAGGAATTACTAACAACATGTCAATATAGATTTGGGTAACTTTGGCAGAAAAAATGACAAGGTATGACAAAAATCGTTGACAGGATGCATGTTTAAGAAAACATGACAATTTATCGAATTTTAATGGAATTCATTCTACCCGGTATAAAAATGTGAAAAAAGGATATTGTATATATGTTGGTTATTAGAGCATTTTATTTGAAACAATTACGCAATTTTGGTAATCTATGCTTAAAGAGCTTTAGAACCATTCTAATAACAGAACAATTATTGAATGAATAAAGCCCCCAAAAAAAATGTTAATTAATTAGGAGGATGGAAAAATGGCATTCGAATTACCACAATTACCTTACGCATATGATGCGCTTGAACCACACATTGATAAGGAAACAATGAATATTCACCACACAAAACATCACAACACTTATGTAACAAATTTAAATAATGCAATTAAAGGAAACGCTGAATTAGAAGCTAAATCAGTAGAAGAGTTAGTTGCTAATTTAGACGCTGTTCCAGAAGCAATCCGCACTGCTGTTCGCAATAATGGCGGCGGACATGCTAACCACTCTTTGTTCTGGCAGCTTCTTTCACCAAATGGTGGCGGTGCACCAAGTGGTGAACTAGCAGATGCAATTACAAAGAAATTTGGAAGCTTTGAAAGCTTTAAAGAAGAATTTAACAAAGCTGCTACAACCCGTTTTGGTTCCGGTTGGGCATGGCTTGTTGTAAATAACGGCGAATTAGAAGTTACAAGCACTGCTAACCAAGATTCTCCATTATCTGAAGGTAAAACTCCAGTTCTTGCTCTTGATGTATGGGAGCATGCATACTACTTAAAATATCAAAACCGTCGTCCTGAATATATTACTTCTTTCTGGAATGTCGTTAACTGGGACGAAGCTTCAAAACGTTACAACGCAGCAAAATAAATTTTTTTAAAATGAAAAGGCAGCCATTTCGGCTGTCTTTTCATTTTAGTGAATAACTCATGTGTGCTTGTTAAAGACTACCCTTAAGGACAAAGGGGAGTCGTTATGGTTAAAAAATTTAAGATTCTTGGTGATGTTGAATTAACAAAAGACTTAACGTTACTGTTAATGATTGGTGGATTATACTCATTAAGCGTAGCCCTGTCTAATACATTTGTGAATATTTACCTATGGAAGCAATCTGGTGAATTTTCTGATTTAGCTTTGTACAATTTATCGATTGTTGTCCTCCAGCCAATAACCTTTATTTTAGCCGGCAGGTGGGCTAAAAAAATAGATAGGGTTATTGTATTAAGGATAGGTGTAATCTTTTTAGCCTTGTTTTATCTAACGGTTCTCTTCACAGGGACACATGCTTCAAAGTATCTTCTCCTGCTTGGCAGCTTGCTTGGAATTGGATATGGGTTCTATTGGCTGGCATATAATGTCCTTACATTTGAAATTACCGAGCCCGAGACTAGAGATTTTTTTAATGGCTTTTTAGGAATCCTATCCTCATCTGGTGGCATGATAGGTCCGATTGCCGCAGGATTCATCATTACCCGCTTAGAAAAATTTACAGGCTACTCCATTGTTTTTGGACTATCATTAACCTTATTTGCTATAGCGGTATTCTTAAGCTTTTCTTTGAAGCCACGTCCGGCAAATGGGAAATATTGTTTTGGAAGGATTTTTCGGGAACGGAAAAATAATGATAATTGGCGGCTGGTGACAAATGCTCATTTCTTCCAGGGCTTGCGTGAGGGGACATTTCTATTTGTCATCTCAGTCTTTGTTTATGTTTCGAGTGGGAGTGAATTGGCCTTGGGTACATATGGTTTGATCAATTCTGGCATTTCATTTGTTGCTTATTATTTAGCCTCTCGCCTCATTAAAAAGAATGACCGAAAAAAAGCGATCCTTCTTGGCGGCATCGTTTTATATGCAGCGATTTTTCTAATCATTTGGGATATTAATTTTGTTAAACTGATTATCTATGCTGCTGTGATTGCAGTGGCATATCCGATTCTCCTTGTACCATATATTTCAACAACCTATGATGTGATAGGAACAGGCTGGAAAGCTGCAGAGATGAGAATTGAGTATATTGTCGTTCGTGAAATTTTCTTAAATCTTGGCAGGATTGTGTCCATACTATGTTTTCTTATTGCCATCACTTTCTTCAATGAAGAGAAAAGTATTCCAATACTGCTATTAATTTTAGGAGCAGGGCATACATGTATATATCTTTTTATAAAAAAAATACAATTGCCTACTGTTCAAAAGACGCGATGAGATTACTCTTCTCATCGTATTTTTTTAATGGAGATGCATCCATTTTACATTGTTAAAATTGGAAAGTGTTCTTCATAGCCAAAAAGAATATTTTCTTTTACAATATAGATTATGATGTTTGACGTAAAAGGAAGTGCATGTCGTTGAATGCGAAACCGAAAAAAAAGAAAAAATATGTCTCGTTTCGTTTTAACATGATTTTTTTAATTGTTTTTGGACTATTTTCATTGCTGATTATTCGTCTGGGAGTAGTTCAAATTGTTTATGGTGATGATTATAAACGGGAAATCCAAAGGACCGTCGATGTAACGGTTAACAATCCTGTTCCTCGGGGAAAGATGTATGATCGTAATGGAAAAATCATTGTGGATAATACTCCACTAAATGCCATTACTTATACGAAAAAACAAAATGCTGATCCGCAGGAAATGCTAAAGACAGCAGAAAAATTGTCCAAACTCATCAATATGAACACATCAAACCCATATGATCCGGATTACCTGAAGAAAACTGTCCATGATCGGGATCAAAGGGATTTTTGGCTTGTAAAATATCCGCAAAAAGCACAGGCATT
>JAUZQA010000398.1 GCA_030705665.1 Bacillota bacterium | reverse complement strand
TAAGGTGTGTGAACCTCATGGACATCAACAAGTATCAGAATCTGCTTTTTCAAAAAATCAAAACACAAATATCAAAATGGTTTGAGCTGCAATCCGATTTGCTGATTCCCAATGATGAAGTATACCAATTTCTCCACTCGATCTATGGAACTGCAGGCACAGTAAAGCTTGCCGGCCTTAGCCAAATAGCCGTAATCTTGATGAAACAGCTTGAATCACACACTGAAAAAAGCTGGCAGAGGGACGAGCTGCGGAGTAAATTGGATCAATTGATTAATTTAGCCTACGAATATGAAAATTTTCATGAGATCAAGCAGGACCCTGAGCCCGTTCGGGAAGAGAAAGTTCCACTCATTCAAATCATTGATGATGATATTTCGATGCTGATTGTTCTAAAAGATACATTTGAAAAAAGAGGCTGGATGGTCACTGCCTATACCAATCCTGAAAAAGGGAAGTCCCAGTACATGGAGCTAACTCCTGACTGCGTCATTATTGGGTCACAAGATAAAAATGAATGCAGGATTCTTCAGGATTTACAAAGCCATGATCAACAGAAATTTATCCCGAAAATCATAACCAGCTTCCAGGATGACCGCGAAACGAGAATCACGGCCTACAGGAAAGGTGCCGATGATTTTATCGAGAAGTCCATAGATTTAGAGGAATTTACAGTCAGAATTGAGCATTTGCTGAACCGCAAAAAATTATTCGATCAATCTGTTACCGTCACATCACCTGCAAATGAGCTAGAAAAAAAACCACTCTATGTTTCGATTATTGATGATGATGCCCTTATTCGGACGATGCTGATGAGAATCCTGAAGACGATGGACAGCGGCAGCTATGAATTGCAGCTGGAAGCATTTTCGAATGGCGTTCAATTTTTTGATTCAAAGCGTTTAGAACTGCCAGGAAAGCACTTTTTACTTCTGGATGGTGTCATGCCCATTATGGATGGGATCGAAGTTTTGCAAAAAGTTCGCAATTTGAATATTGATGAAAACCTTTATGTTCTCATGCTGACAGGGAGAAAAACGGATACGGATATCGAGAAGGCACTCAAGCTTGGTGCCGATGACTATCTCACAAAGCCATTTAGTATTAAAGAGCTCCAAGCAAGAATCCAGAGGTTAATTAAAAGGATGAAATAAATGACAACCAATGAATTAGCGATCCTCTCAGTTTTAGCCGTGTCCATACTTTTAATTCTAGTCCTGCTATTGTTGTACCTGATCATACGAAAATCCATTGATTTAAAGCGGCACAGAAAGATTGAAGCCTGGAAAAAAACATACAATCCCTTGATTTTTTCCGTACTATCAGATGGAATCTATTCAAGAGGATTATCTCCTTCAACACCAACCCAAATTATCGCGATTGAAGAACTTCTCAGCCGTTACTCCAAAGTATTGGAATGGGAAGAACAGGTGCAGAGCTTAACAGATTTAGCCGCCCATTATTTAACCGACTATTATCGTAAACGATTAACAAGCAAAAAATGGAGCACGCGGATGAATACGCTCTATCACATCAGGGACCTTCGCTTATTTCAGCTCGCGGATGACGTCCGTCTGTTAGTGGACAATAAACGAATTTCCCATGAAGAGCTTTTGCATGCGCTGCGTATTTTAGCCTGTTCAAATCACCCCGATCTCCTTGAATTATTGACGAACACCTTCGTTCGTTTATCTGCTATCGATTATCGGACCATCCTTATTTGCTTAGAAAAAAATCGCTTTAGTCTATTCATGCTTCAATTTCACCAATGCCAGCCAACCTTACAAAAGGCGATCCTTGAGGTAATTTCAACCAAAAAGGATATGGAGTATCTTTCCTTTGTCAAAAATATTTTTTCATCCTGCAGCGGAGAGGTTCGGTTAGCAGCGTTAAAGGCCTTAGCCGAAATAGGATTTGTCGAGAATACTGACCCGTTCTTAGAGCTGCTCTATTCAAACAAGTGGGAGGAACGGATGATGGCCGCAAAGCTTATGGGTTCCTTACGGGAAGAAAGGGCGATTTCCCGCCTAAAAGAGTTATTGCATGACCCCTCCTGGTGGGTTCGTTCTCAGGCAGGCCAGGCAATTTCTGAATTTGCCAATGGAAAAGAAATACTACAATCCGTTCTTGACCAATCCAATGATCTTTTTGCAAAAGATATGGCTTGGGAATGGCTTAATAAAGGGGTTTAAACAATGTTCAATTCTGCATGGGGAGATATTACATCCGTTTTTGTTTGGTTTATCGCCATCTATATGGGGGTTGTCATCGTCTTTTACTCCGTCATCATGCTGATCTCTTTTTTTCAATTGCGAAAAGAATACAAATTGGATCGAGTACAAGCGTTTGAAGACTATATGGATGATTTTTATACCAAGCCCGTTTCCATTATTGTTCCTGCCTATAATGAAGAAGCCGGGATTGTCCAGAGTGTCCGCTCGCTCTTGAGCATCAACTATCCCACCTTTGAGATTATTGTTGTGAATGACGGCTCGACGGACAACACATTAGATAAAATGATTGCTCACTATCAGATGATAGAAATTAAAAAAGTAGTGCGGATTCAAGTAAAGACGAAACCAATGAAACGGATTTACCAATCACAGGTATTGCCGAATCTGTTCTTAATCGATAAAGAGAACGGTGGAAAAGCAGATGCCTTAAATGTCGGGCTGAATTTCTCTAACTATCCTTATTTCTGTTCCCTCGATGGTGATTCGGTACTCGAGCAGGATGCTTTTCTAAAAGTCATGAAACCGATTATTGATTCGGGTGAAGAGGTGATCGCTTCCGGTGGGAGCGTGCGAATTGCCAATGGCTGCCAAATTAAAAGCGGTCATGTTGTGTCGATTGGCTTATCGGACAAGCCTATCGTGATGATGCAGATTATTGAATACTTACGTGCCTTTCTAATGGGGAGAATTGGCCTGAGCAAGCATAACCTCTTGCTGATTATCTCGGGTGCCTTTGGTGTTTTTTCCAAATCATGGGTCATTTCTGCCGGAGGATATCGTGTTAACACCGTTGGTGAGGATATGGAGTTAGTGGTGAGAATTCACCGCCTGTTAAAAGAAAAAGGGCAAAAAAAGAAGATTGTCTATGTTCCCGACCCTGTCTGTTGGACAGAGGTTCCCGAGGACCTGAAATTCCTCGCAAGACAGCGGCGGCGATGGCATCGGGGCTTGTTTGAGAGTCTGTGGACCCATCGGAAACTCACATTCAATCCTAAATACGGTTCCATTGGGATGATTTCATTTCCCTATTTTTGGATCGTTGAATTCTTTGGCCCGATTGTGGAAGCAGCCGGCTATCTGTTTATGATTCTCTGTTTATTTTTTGGGGGAATCTATTTGGAGTTTTCCATTCTGTTATTCCTTCTTTCCTGCTTATATGGCTCCATTTTTTCAATGACAGCCGTGTTATTGGAGGAGTGGAGTTTGTCCAAGTATCCAAAGGTTTCAGATGTAGTGAAGCTGTTTTTGTACTCGTTAACCGAGTCGATCTGGTATCGGCCGTTAACGGTTTTTTGGCGGGTTGAAGGGATCTGGCAGATGCTTAGAGGGGAAACCGGCTGGGGAGAAATGAAGAGAAAAGGTGTATCGGAATGAAGAAACCAATCCATTTAATCATTTATTCAATTCTAGTGATTCTATTACTTACCAGCCCCTTTTGGCTTTGGATGCTGCAAGGTTCGAAAAAATTGAACATGTTAATCATGGACAAAACCGTCCCTAATCAATCCTATCGCGAACATAAAGGGTTAGTCTGGGTCTTAAACAATATGAAATTTGTAAAAAATAGCGGGCAAAGCTATTCCGCCAGCACTGATTATCAAGGATTTGTACCGGAGTCAGGTAAAAAATATTCGATTGCACCAACGCCGAAAAATTTGAAGCCCTACGATGTCTATTATTTAACCGATCAATATGGCGTTTATAACCAGGAATTTTACAGAACCAACCCAACGGGGAAAAGCTCCTCCAAAATATACGGCGGGTTAGAAGACAAAGATGTGGACAGGCTTCAAAATGCTTTGCTCCAAACGAAAGGAAAAACGTTAATTGCTGAATTCAACACATTTGCCAGCCCGACCAAAGACTCGGCCAAGGAGAAAATCTCCAACCTGCTTAATCTTGATTGGTCCGGGTGGACCGGCCGTTATTTTGCCGATTTGAACAGCACTGAGGTCCCTGAATGGGTCAAACAAGAGTATCAGAAACAAAACCAAAAGTGGTCCTTTACTGGAGAAGGGTTCGTTTTTGTCAGCAAAAATAATTCTATCGTTGTCATCAGCGGTAAAGACATGCAGGACGACGGATTGAACTTCCATTTGAC
>JAUZQA010000397.1 GCA_030705665.1 Bacillota bacterium | reverse complement strand
CTCATTATCATGATTTTAGTGGAGCAAATTCTTAGAAATATACAAACACGTGAATCTTTTTTACATTCGGAAAAACTTCATGTGATTAGTGAATTGTCTGCCAGTGTCTCACATGAAATCCGGAATCCGCTTACGGTGACGAGCGGTTTTCTTCAGCTGTTAAAACAATCTAAGACAGTTTCAGAAGAAGATATAAGGTATATCGATTATTCACTGTCAGAAGTAAGACGCGCGGAAAAAATTGTGAATGATTTTCTTGCGTTTGCCAAACCGCAATCAGAAAACATGATTGAGTCCAATTTAAAAGAAGAAGCAGAGTATGTAAAGGACATTATTACGCCTTTTGCGAATATGCATCACGTGATCATCGATTTTCGCTTCCAAAACAGCCTGTATTTTAAATATGATAAAAACCAAATCCAGCAATGTCTGATCAATCTCTATAAAAATGGAATTGAAGCAATGAAAGAAAAAGGCGGCACACTTTCGATTCATGTTACCGAGCAAAAGAAAACCATTGTGGTGATGATCAAGGATGAGGGCGTTGGAATGACAAGAGAGGAAATTTTACGTTTGGGCAGTCCTTATTATTCCACCAAAAAGGAAGGTACGGGGCTGGGGATGCTGATGGTTTACAGTACGGTGAATAAGGTAAATGGAAAAATTGAAGTAGCAAGTGTAAAGGGGAAAGGAACGACATTCACGATCAGGATTCCCACATAGAAGAGGTCTGGCTTTACGCCAGACCTTTCTGTTTTACACAACAACCTTGATCAGCCAATCACTGGCGTTAACGCTAGGTTGTTTTGTTTTTTCAATATCGATGTATTGGTTCGGGTTCGTGATGACAACAGGGGTTGTTACTTCAAAGCCAGCTGCCTTAATTTTTTCAAGGTCAAACTCAATAAGCAAATCGCCTCGCTTAACGACATCATCTTGTTTCACATGGGAGGTAAAATATTGTCCGTGCAATTTGATCGTGTCAACACCGATGAAAATTAACACCTCGGCTCCACCTTCTGACAAGATGCCAATCGCGTGCTTGGTTGGGAATAACGTAAAAACTGTTCCATCAACAGGTGCGTAAATTTTGCCTTCCTTGGGTTCAATGGCGATCCCTTTTCCAACTGTTTCTGTCGAAAAGAGCGGTCCAGGATAATGGTTTAATGGGACAACTTCTCCGCTGACAGGACTCGTAATCGTTTCTCCTTTTACACTTTCAACACTTGTGCCGGCTTTCAATCTCGATGCCGCCTTCTTATCCTCAAACCCCAATACATAAGTCATAAGTAGTCCTAATACTAAAGCAACTGTGATCCCAATTAAAAACAGGCCCATTGGTGCAAATGCCGGGATGGTTAATGCACTTGGAAATGCGAAGGCGATGCATTTGATTCCCAGCAGTCCGTTTATTGCGCCGCCGACGGCTCCAGCAATGGCTACATAAATCATGGTTCGTTTAAATTGCAGGATAATACCATAGTTAATCAGTTCAGTTGTACCTGCCAATAATCCAGGCAATATGGCTGAAGCGGATATTGTTTTTAAGTTTTTATCTTTTGTTTTCAAGAAGACGCCAAGGGCAATTCCGATTTGGGCAAATGGTGCGGCAGAAGCCATGCCGATAATCGGGTCACCCCCGTGGGCAAGATTGGCAATCGCAATCGGAATGAGTGTCCAGTGAAGCCCTAGTATGGTAAGAAACGTCCAGCCCGCACCTAAAACGACGCCTGTTAAGATTCCGCTTTTTGAGCTAAGAAATTTAATAAACGCTGCGATCGCATCGCCTACATATGTTCCGAAAGGGCCAAAGAGAAGAATCGTTAATGGGACAATGACGATCAGAGAAAGTAACGGATTAATAAACATCTGAAAATCTTTATGAACAACTTTTCTCAAAAATCGATCAAAAGCGGCATAAATAGATACGGCAATAAAAATTGGAAAAACTGTAGAAGAATAGTTCATGAGCAAAACAGGAATGCCCATAAAATCTACGTGTGCTTTTGCTACAATTAAGTCAGTATAGTGTGGCTCGAGTAAGGCTGCCCCAATGGCTCCGCCAACATAGGGATTGGCACCGAGCTTTTTCGCAAGGGAAGAACCAAGAAAGAACGGCAGAAAATAAAAAATGGCATGAGCTGCTGCTGCAAAAATGGCATAAGTGCCACTTTTAGGCGACATCCAGCCAACTTTGGTTAACACGGTTAATAATGCTGATAATAAACCAGAACCGGCAAGAACACCCAGGATTGGTGCAAAACTGCCGGATATCACGCCTAAAATCCGATTCAAGGCAGAATCCCTATCCTTGTGATCTCTATCGTTAGTATGGTTCATTTCTTTTATTGCTAGTTGTTGGCTCATGGTTATATGCTCCTTTAACGTATTCCTAAAAAACGATTCATTTCCATTAGTTTATTCATTATCGAAGGATAAAAACTGCTGATTGTCCATTGGCAAAAAATTAAAGATACATGCACGTATAATAAAAATGTATTTCTTGAATACTAGTATACAACGAAAGTGTGTTTATTTTAAAGACTTTATGGCAGGAAACAATTACAATTGTGAAAGTTTGTTAACAGTAACTAGAAAAATTTCACTTTTTGCTAATAAATGTCCGAAGTATATCCGATATAATAATAGTAAATTAGTCTTATTTTGTAGTGCTGGAGGGAGCCATTTGGAAGCAATAAAAGAAATGAATTTAAACGTGTTAAGATCGAAGAATACCCTGATGTTTTTTACTTTTTTAATATCCATAATCGCGAATGAGGTTTTTGGCTTTCTCACCCATAGCAGCGTAGAAAAAATGACGGTACTTGGTTTTGAACTGTTAGCCTTCATTCTGTTGTTTCTTATTTTACAAAAAGTAGTTAAAAAGGAGCACTTATTTCCGTATTCAAGCGTGATTTTAATCTATAGCTGTACAATTGCCCAGATTCTATTAGAGGGCGGAACGGCATCAGACTACCAAATGATTGCTTTCTTACAGGTTTATTCCATCATTCAATTGTCATTTGGGATCTTTATGCTTGGTAGTTCATTAGGAATTATTGCCGTAGTCCTTAATAACCTCAGAGCGGTTGACCCATCCACACAGCTGGCTTTCTTGCCTGCGTTAATGACGTTTATTTTAACGGCCATCGCATTGTTTTCCTTGGTGAAAATAAATGGCACGCAAAAAGAAAAGATTGAGCATTTGCTGATTGAATCAGAGGAAAATTCCAAAGATATGAAGGAAAAGGGAGAGCTGCTGGAATCTGAAGTGACCCAAATGGTGGATACGATTAATGATATCAATCATCAGGTGCAAAATAACAGCGGGGCGCAGATGGAAATGAAAGCTGCTGTACAAGAGGTTGCCGCAGGCGGCCAGACACAAAATGACCAAGTTTCCCTTATCTCAGAAAATGTTCGCTCAACCGTCCTTGCCATGGAACAAATGAGTATGGTAACAAAGGAGTTATTTAAAGACACAGAAGTGGCTCATGATATTACGAAAAACGGTGAAGTGAAAATTTCTGAACTGCGAAAAAGTATGGATGAGCTAAGAGAGATGATTGTAGAAGTCAATGTTGTTTTTGAAAATCTTACAAGTAAGATACACGAAACAAACGGCTATGCCGAATCAATTAAGGAAATCACCTCACAAACCAATTTACTTGCACTCAATGCATCGATTGAGGCTGCCCGTGCTGGTGATGCAGGCAAAGGTTTTTCCGTAGTTGCTGAGGAGATTCGCAAACTGGCGGAAACAACCAAACGGACCACTGAAAACATCACGAATAATTTATCAGAAGTCAATCAAACCAGTGGTTTGGCTGTTGAAAAAATTAATCAAAGTGCTTCCAAGTTTAAGACCAGCTTAGATACAACCGTTAAAGTAGCCGACTATTTCTTACAGTTAAATGAAACGGTCAGCGGCTTAAATAATAAATTCAGCAGTTTTGAGGAATTGGTGGAGGATGTAACTGTTAAATCAACGAATGTTGAATTGTCCACGAATGAACTTGGAGCAGTCATCCAAGAGGCATCAGCGGGCCTTGAAGAAATGAGTGCGACCATTGAGTCGATCAGTGAAGACAATCAGCAAATTGCCAGTAACATTAAAGATCTTTCAAGCAGTGCGGAAAAAATCAAAACCGCCTTTCAAGTCGATACCCAGAAATAAGAAGAGCCTTTGTGGTTCTTCTTTTTTTAATGCTTTGAAAATTCAATATGAAATAGTTGACATTCAAATGCAGATTTGAATATGATATATTCAAATGAACGTTTGAATGAGAAAGAAGGGACCCCATGAAAGAAGAACAGGATGTTTGCGAAGTCCAATGT
>JAUZQA010000396.1 GCA_030705665.1 Bacillota bacterium | reverse complement strand
CATAAAGATGATTAAACAAATCGAAAAAAATAATAGTAAAATTGATACTCTGTTCAATGAGAAAGTTATGCCGTCTGTTGTACGTTTAGATACTGCAGTTTATACAAATGCACGAAAAGACATCACTGCATTAAGAGATAAGAACTCGTTAACCTTAGCGAAGTTAACAGCCCAAATTAACTCTGAAAGAGATACTGCAATTAAAACGACTGAAAATCGTATCGATACATTGATTATTGAAATTATCTTAATCGTATTATTTTCAACCATTTTTAGCTTGTTGTTTGTTTTCCTGGCAGCTCATAATATGAAAAAAAATCTTTCAAAAATCATTACATCAGCCGAAAAGGTTTCCACAGGAGATCTCGATATTCCGCCGTTAAATTACGTTGGAAATGATGAAATTGGACAGCTCTCGTTAGCAGTAAATGGAATGATTACAAGCCTTAAAGAAATGGTAGAAGGAATTAAGACAGCATCCGAAAATATTTATAAAAATAGTGATCAATTAAAAAATTTTAGCATCAATGTAAAAAAATCAAGTGAAGGAATTTCGGAAACAATGCTTCTGTTGTCTTCAGGTGCAGAAGAGCAAGCAGCATCAACGAGTCAATTATTTTCTCATTATGACTCACTAAATAATGAGATTAATCTTTCAACGGAGAAAGGTACCGTTTTGAAGACGAATGCAGAAAATGTATTGAATGTAACCTTGGATGGTGAAAGATTGATGAATGATACAGTCGATCAAATCAAAACGGTATATGCGATGATTCAAAGCACTTTTAAAGAAGTGTTAAATATGGAGAAGAAAATGAAAGCAATTAACGGTCTTTCTGATGTTATTAAGTCTATTGCATCGCAAACACACCTGCTTGCTCTAAATGCTTCTATAGAGGCGGCAAGGGCTGGGGAAATGGGGAAAGGTTTTTCAGTTGTTGCGAAAGAAGTTAGAACTCTTGCAACCGGTGTTGAAAATTCTCTTGGTGAAATAAATGAAATTGTTTTTACATTGCAAGATATGTCGAAAAAAATAACGGGATCATTGCAAAATGGTTTTGATGAGCTTAAGTCAGGAACAACTAAAATACAGGCAACAGGTAATCATTTTGATACAATAAAAAAAGAGATAGTCCAAATGGCAGAAAATGTTGCTGACATTTCAACATATTTGAATAATATTTCATATGGAAGCCATGAAATTAAATCATCATTTGAAGACATCGCAGCAACATCACAACAATTTACTGCTGGTACTGTTGATTCATCTACCACTATTCATAATCAGGATATGGAACTTGAGAAAATTCTTAGAAAAGTTCAGGAGATGACTGAGGAAGCCACCGTCCTAGCAAATTTAGTTGAAAACTTTAAACTTTAACCAATTTCAACTTACTTTCCAAGCTGTTGAAAAAAGTTAACTACTAGAATTTATGCGTACTTCTGATTATTTGGCCCTTCAATCACATCGGAATAATGGCAAAGTAAATGGGTGAAGATATGATCCCAGTTTTTTGTTAGTGCATAATTTCTTCCCTCCATTCCCAATTGCTTACGAAGGGTTTCATTTTTCAATAGCAACAATATGGCATTTATAAACTCTTGTACATTTCCCGTTTCACATAAATAACCATTCACGCCAGGTGTGATAATATTTCTTACACCGCCGGAATTGGCTGTAATCACAGGAGTGCCGCTGGCAAGTGCTTCTATCACAACATTACCAAATGTTTCAGTAGGGGAAGGAAAAACAAATAAGTCTGATACTGAATAAAATTGAGCTAAGCGTTCTCCTGTTAAATAACCGGTAAAGGTCATATTTGCGGGAGCATCGTGTTGAAGAGCTTCCCTTAGCGGACCGTCTCCGATCACAAACCATTGAATTTGTTCGTTAATCTCGGAAGGCAAAAGTTTGGCAATATTTATGAGAGTCTGTAAATCCTTTTCGGGTGCTAATCTGCCTACATACGTTAAGAGATACTTTTTAGTAATACCGTATTGCTCCCGAAAAATTTCCTTATCATAATAAGGATGAAAGGTTTTACAATCGACACCTCCGGACCAGATTTCCAGATTTGAAAATCCATGTTGATCCAACTGTTTTAACGTTTCATTAGAAGGAACGAATAATTTTTTACATGGCCGATGAAACCAATTCATATATTTCCATAGGATTTTAGAAAGAAATTGAAGATTATAAAATTGCAAGTAATAATCGAAATCAGTATGATAGGAGCCTACGAGTGGGATATTGAATTTTTTAGCGAAATAAATACCGCAAAGACCAACGTTAAAAGGAGTTGCGACATGAACAATGTCAGGGGAAAATTGTTGTAGCTCAGATTTGATCTTGAGAAGATTGGGAAAAGCCAGACGACAATCAGGATATAAGAAAAAAGGAAAGCTTTTTAAATGACGGATCTGGTTGGTAACATATTCATCTGAATGAGAATTTGGTGCAAATACTTTATAGGGTATGTGATTGTCACCTAAATAATCGGTGAATTGTTTAAGCGTTCGTGCCACCCCGTTGATATCCGGGGAAAAGGTATCTGTAAAAATAGCGATTTTCATAAACATCTCCTCCAAAATAATTTACGAATACCACTATCAACAGAGGGCTTCTCATACCTTCTTCATCCAATCCCCCCATTAACACATTCTTTTTTATTGTATTAAAGAATGGGAGAGATCCTTCTTAAGCTGCTGTTAAAATAATGTAAAGTTTATGTATTTCAGTTTAGAATCAATCTCTATCAAAGGAAACTTCGGAGGAATGAACTAGGAGAATATTATATCGGTACTTCACGTCCTGAATCTCACAAAAATCTGTGGAGTAGCGATGTAGAAGAATATACTTTTTTCCTTTAAATTCAACTATTGGTTTATTCAAAACAAACACTCCTTAAAAAGGCACTAAAGGCCATATGTAAAACTTCAGTACTGGCCCCACCTACGCCAAATACTATGATAGCCACTTATGCTATCCTCGCTATAAATATTTTAATAAAGTTTTGTTAAGTGATTGCTTGATTCATGTAATAGTTTTGTAAAAGTAGCAATTGGTCCCCTAACGAGGTAAGTCCTAAGCGGGTTATATCCCAGATTTTTCGGGTTCCTGCTCCAGTTTAGATAGCATTAAGTTTATAAGGGATTGGCTTTACATGTTATAATGCACATAAAAAAATAGGCAAATTAGAGGTGTTTTATGAGGATCATAGGAAAATCCCCCCACTTCACGATAGAAGATTTTGGGTTGGGTTATACAGACACAGCTAGTTTTATAGGATGTTTGGTGAGCAGTGGCGAAAAGATCTTGTTTCCTTATGTTGATGTCAATTTTAAAAATGATGACAAAGACTGGAAAGACTTTATTTTAAGCAGAACAGTTTATTACAGCGAAAATTGGTCCTATGAGGATGTTACATACAAAAATATATTCTGGGTAAAACCTCAGAATGAAGAAGAGCTAATTAAATTAATGGAGTATGCGGAGGGGAGTATTCATTTTTATGTTGTTCCATCCGGAAGAAATTTAGAAACTTATCATTTTTTTATTAGTTTAATTGGACAAGTTACAGAAGGAAACATAGAATTTGTAACAATTAATATCAATGAGACAATTACAGGTTATTTTGAAAAACAAGTCTTGCCAAAACTTATAAAGAATTTTACAGGGGTCAGTCTTGAATCCCGAGTTTAATACAAAAACACAATAATGGTACAAAAAACTATTCTAACCAAGGATGTTAACATAATTATTCACTCCTCTATAAGTGAAACATCTATGATGCTATCATAAAAGTTTCAGATTAAGAATGGATAAAGGAATCGTAAATTTATAGTAAATTATTTTTCCTAATCAAATTCATGTTACAACCACCTAATATGAATAAAAAGTTAATAAATGTGCCTTATCGCTGATAATTTTATATAACAAGCTTGTTGGTTTTCATCTTTTAAAGACAGGATTTGTTCCTTGGAATTGACGTTGCATACCTTTCCTTTTATTGTTTTAATCGTTCCGTTTGTATCATAAACGATCGTAATCAAATTATTTTTAATAAACTTTTTTAAATACATTAAGATTCTCCTTTTTTAATCATATTGTTTCAATGCAATCTAATTGTAGAATCTGTATATAAAAAAAGTGTGAAATAAATGTAAAAATATTCTATTTTTATTTTTTAATATTGTAAAGTAAAGAGTCTTTCATCAGTTTTAATAACAGGTGATGGGCTTTTTTGTTTTGATTTAGTCATAGTATCAGTAAGCTGCTTTTAACAGGTGATCAAATTAAGCTTATAGTACAAACCTATATTCTCCCCTCGAAAATTATTTTACTTAGTTTCAAT
>JAUZQA010000395.1 GCA_030705665.1 Bacillota bacterium | reverse complement strand
TACGTGTACCAAGAGCGATCAATAAATTCCTGAATTTGTTCGGGATCTTTTAAATCAATATCATGAATTTCATTTAGATTACCATTTAAGATAATACCGCGGGGCATCCGATAGTTTTTCGTATCATAAACATCAGTTGTTGAAAAATCTCCGTAGCACAAATAGTTATTTAGGCCGCCGCCATATGTCCAATCTTTATAAAAAGAGCCAATGGCCAGCAAATCCGGAATGTACACTTGGTTAACGAACTCTTTTGCTTGATCAATCAAATCAGAAACCTGATATAACCGCTCCGCATTCACGCCGTATTCTCCATCAATGTTCAGCGGTGTTGCCATTCCCCCCACCACATAATTGGGATGCGGGTTTTTACCGCCAAAGATGGTATGAATGTTTACAATTTCCTTCTGCCAATCTAATGCCTCAAGATAATGGGCAACAGCAAGGAGATTGATTTCCGGAGGCAGTTTGTATGCTTTGTGTCCCCAGTAGCCATTCGCGAAAATTCCAAGCTGGCCGGAATCAACAAGCTTTTTAATTTTGGTTTGAACGTCAGTGAAATAACCAACAGAGGATTTAGGCCAGTTTGAGATCGATTGGGCAATCCTCGATGTTTCCGCTGGGTCTGCTTTTAAGGAATTAACGACGTCCACCCAGTCCAATGCGTGTAAATGATAGAAATGAACAACATGGTCGTGAACAAATAAAGCTTCATTCATAATGTCACGGATTAAATGCGCATTCCTAGGAATTTTGATCTGTAACGCATCTTCAACCGAGCGAATGGATGCAAGAGCATGAACAGTGGTGCATACACCGCAAATTCTTTGTACATATGCCCAAACTTCACGAGGGTCACGGTCGCGAACAATTAATTCAAGCCCTCTCACAGCTGTCCCGGAACTAAATGCATCCTTAATAACTCCATTTTCATCTATATCTACTTCTACTCGAAGATGTCCTTCGATCCTTGTTATCGGATCGACAACTATTCTTTCACTCATTTTTTCCACCTCGTTTATCGTCTTTCTTTTCTTGTATTTCTCATCCTGTTGCTCGAACGGCGATTTTGGCAGTTGCTGCAACACCATGAGATGGCTTATCTTCTTACAACCACAGGCTGCTTCTGTTCCGGTTTAACCCTTTCAGGTTTCTTTTTAGGGAGAAATCCTTTATCCCAAACGCCTTTTTCTGAGCAGGCAATGCAGCAGAAACCGGCAGCAATACAGCGTTCAATTCCCAATGTTTCACAGGAATTAAAGGCTGTAGGACCTTTGCAGCCTAATTTAAACAAGCAGTAGCCTTTTTTGGCATTTTCATCATCATAAGACTCTGCATACAGTTTTTGATCAAAAAATGGTTTCCGATGGCAAGTCATATGTACAGTCATTTGATAAAACATTTTAGGGCGAAGCTTTTTATCCAGTTCTGGCAATTCGCCATGAAAGTGAACATGCAGCAAGGTTCCAATAATCACTTCTGGTATCGGTGGACATCCTGGTACAAGGGCAACAGGGATTCCCTCTGGAACAACGGTTCTTAGGTCCACTGAATTTGTTGGGTTTAACCCTGCCCCGGGAATTCCGCCCCAAGCAGAGCAGCTTCCTACAGCAATAACAGCCTTTGCGTGTGCTGCTGCATGAATAATTTCATCCCTCACAGATTTCCCGGCAATCATCAGAAAATCATCACTTCCCGGGATTCCTCCCTCAACAACCAGAACATATTGACCCTTATACGTTTCGAAAATAGTTTCTTTATGCTCTTCCGCTTGGTATCCGCTGGCAGTTGAAAGAAGCTCACTGTACTCTAAAGAAATAAAATTAAGAATTGTATCCAGTGATGATGGCTCAGATGAACGGGTAAAAGCTTCTTTGCACCCTGTACAATCCAATGCGCTGATCCATATTACAGGTAAGCGGGTGTCAGTTTGATTTAGCATCTCTTCTGTTACATTAATTGCATCCAACCAATTGTATGACGACATCTCATGATCTCCTTTTAAATATGTTCAACATTTCACAATATTTTTTATTATAGTTTCAATCGAGACTTTGTTAAAAGGCTTAAATCAGAACTTCCACAAAAAATTCAATTTTAAGCTCATTCTCTATGTGAGGATTGATCGTTCCTATATATGACAAAAATAAACCTTCATATTCGTGTTACAATTTAAAAAAGTAACATCACGAAAATTTCAGCTAGAAAGGAACTACTAATATTGCCTTAAAGAGTGTTCATTTGGAAGTTTATGATAGCGGTCAGATCAGGAAAACTTTTTATAAATTGTAAAAATCGTGGCATTTTTTTCATTCATGATATGAAGGAGATTATCAATTTGATTAAAAGTAATGGAAAAAAAGGCTCCTGGATGTTCTACGCGGTTATTGTTGCTGTGTTACATTTGATTGGATTGTTTTTTTTATACATAGGTGCTAAGTCAAGTCCTATACTACTAGGCATGGGATTTATTTGTTATACGTTGGGCTTGAAGCATGCCTTTGATGCAGATCATATTGCTGCAATTGATAATACTGTACGCAAATTAATACAACAAGATAAAAATCCTACTGGAGTTGGGTTCTACTTTTCGATTGGCCATTCCAGTGTAGTGTTTGCAATGGCCATTCTTACTGTCTTCTCGGTACAATGGGTACAAAAAGAAATGCCTCAACTTCAAGAAATCGGCGGCTTAATTGGTACCATTGTATCTGGAACCTTTTTAATCCTTATTGGCTTTCTTAACCTCATCATTTTAAAAGATTTGTATAAAATATTTTTAAAAATGCGACATGGAAAATATGATCAGGAAAAACTAGAGAGTCTATTACTTTCCAGGGGTCTTATGGGGCGTTTCTTTTCCCCATTATTTAAAATGGTGAATGAAAGTTGGCATGTTTATCCGTTAGGTCTTTTGTTTGGTTTAGGATTTGATACAGCCAGTGAAGTTGCATTATTGGCTATTTCTGCAAGTGCCGCTCAAAATTCTATTCCTGCTATCGGAATGCTTTCTCTTCCGATTTTGTTTGCAGCCGGAATGAGTTTAATGGATACCGCAGACGGAATATTTATGGTAAAGACATACCGCTGGGCATTTGCTACACCTATACGAAAGGTTTACTATAACATTACAATCACAGCAGTTTCAGTTGCAGCAGCACTATTAATTGGCGGAGTTGAATTAGTCCAAATTCTTAATGAAAAATTCGGAATTAAAGAGGGGTTTCTAGGTTCAATAAATAATTGGAATTTAGGCTGGCTTGGATATTTGTTGGTCGGTTTGTTTCTGCTTTCATGGATACTTTCCATTACTATTTGGAAATTCATGAAAATCGAAAAACGTTGGCAATCTAATAATATGTAAAATAAAAATGTCTTGGGCACTTCAAGTACAGGTTATATTGGATTCCTATTCCCTAATTAACTCAGTTAAATAAATTCGACTCAGATGATTAGCATTTATCATCTGAGAATTCAATTCCTCTTGAATTAAGAACGGAAGAAGATGTCTTGGCCATACTTTAAAAAATATAAAAGTGCTTGTCAGTACCTTGTACTCGAAAAGAATCGAGAAAATAACAGGTATTGACAAGCACTAATTTAAAGGAAATTTTAGAATAACTTTACTCTCCTACGATCTTGGCGCCCTTTAGTAAATCCTCTTTCAATGTAATTCCTTCTTGTTGAGCTGCTTTTTTATTGATATACAGTTGAAGGTTTTCCGGGAAGCCAACAGGAATATCGCTTGGCTTTTTCCCTTTTAGGATTTCCACTGCCATCTTACCGGTTGAATAGCCAAGATCGTGATAGTCAAGTCCATATGAGGCAAAGGTTCCGCGTTTAACTGAATCACCTTCACCCACAAAGGTTGGGATCTTTTGGCTGTTAGCAACCTCTATAACCGATTCTAATGCAGAAACGACGGTGTTATCCTTTGGAATATATAAGGCATCCACTCGGCCTACCATCGACTGTGCAGCCTGTTTTACCTCGGAACTTGTAGAAATAGAGGTTTCAACTGGCTCAAGACCATCTGCCTTTAAAGCAATCTTAGCATTTTTCACATTCACAACGGCGTTTGGTTCTCCGCTGTTATAGATAATTCCTACCTTCTTGGCACCCGGAACAAAGGTTTTAATGGCAGCAATCGTTTTCTTTAGAGCCTCCGGATGTGTATCAGATGTTCCAGTTTCATTCCCGCCGGGCTTGTCCACTCTTTTTACCAGTCCAGCCCCAACTGGATCGGTACTGGCAGTAAATAGCACTGGAATATCTTTTGTCGACTTGACCACAGCCTGGGCACTCGAGGTAGCAATGGCCAAAATAAGGTCATTCTTTTCACCAACCAGCTTTTGGGCGAT
>JAUZQA010000394.1 GCA_030705665.1 Bacillota bacterium | reverse complement strand
TATTTCGAAGAATTGACTGGCAAGGTTGGGATTCCAATCATTAATGCAGGGGATGGCTGCGGCCACCACCCGACCCAATCACTTCTTGACCTATTAACAATCAGACAAGAATTTGGCCGATTTGCGGGATTAAAGGTAGCGATCATTGGAGATATCCGTCATAGCCGTGTTGCCCGTTCAGATGCCAACATCTTAACTAGACTTGGGGCAGAAGTTGTTTTTTCCGGTCCGGATCAGTGGTTTGATAAAGATATTATCGGTAATTGTAAGTACGAATCTGTGGATAATGCGATTGCTAGTTCTGATGTTGTCATGCTTCTCCGCATTCAGCATGAGCGTCACCATGAAAAAGGAAATCTGTCAATAAATAATTATCATCAGCAATATGGTTTAACAGTGGAACGGGAAAAAAGCATGAAACCAAGAAGTATTATCATGCATCCGGCCCCAGTTAATCGTAATGTTGAGATTGCAGACAGTCTTGTTGAGTGCGAGCGTTCCAGAATCTTTAAACAAATGCAAAATGGTGTTTTTGTAAGAATGGCAGCTTTAAAAAGATCGCTTGATAGCTTACAACATGGGGGTATAAATAATGAAACTTCTTATTCAAAATACGCACTACATAGCTAAAGAAGGAAACGTACAACAAGGGGATATTTTTGTTGAGGATGGGATTATTAAGCAAATTGGTTCTAATTTAAAACAGGATGCAGAAAGAATAATTGATGGTCAGGGACTCTTAGTTTCACCTGGATTTATTGATTTGCACATACACCTCCGTGAGCCGGGCGGTGAGAAGAAAGAAACAATTGCTACTGGAACGATGGCTGCTGCTCATGGGGGATTTACAACCGTAGCGGCAATGCCAAACACAAGACCTGTTCCGGATTCCAAAGAACCAATGGAATCACTTCAAGCTCGAATTAAAGAAAATGCTAACGTCCGAGTTTTACCCTACGGTTCTATTACGATCAGGGAACTTGGCCAAGAGTTAACTGACTTTGCAGGTTTAAAAGCAGCTGGAGCTTTTGCATTATCTGATGATGGTGTAGGCGTACAATCGGCTGGGATGATGCTTGAAGCAATGAAAAATGCAGCAGAAAATAACCTGGCCATTGTGGCTCATTGTGAAGAAAATTCCCTAATTAACAAAGGTTCAGTCCATGAAGGTGTTTTTTCAAAGCAACATGGTCTTAATGGAATTCCATCGGTTTGTGAATCGGTTCAAATCGCTCGGGATGTTTTACTAGCAGAAGCAGCGGGTTGTCATTATCATGTCTGTCACATTAGTACAAAAGAATCTGTTCGGGCGGTTCGGGATGCAAAACGTGCTGGAATCCATGTAACAGCGGAGGTTACACCGCACCATCTATTATTATGTGATGAAGATATTCCTAGTCTGGATGCAAATTACAAAATGAATCCGCCGCTTCGGGGTGCCGACGATCGTGCGGCATTAATCGAAGGCCTAATGGATGGAACGATTGACTTTATTGCAACCGACCATGCTCCGCACACAATGGAAGAAAAAAGTGAAGGAATGCAATTAGCACCATTTGGAATTGTGGGACTGGAAACTGCATTTCCACTTCTTTATACAAACTTTGTACTAGAAAATAAAATGACGCTTGAGCAATTAATCTCTTATTTGACGAAACAGCCTGCTGAAGCATTTGGCTTACCGTTTGGAACAATTGAAATAAACGCACCTGCCGATCTTGTTCTTTTAGATTTAAATGAAGAAAAATCCATTGATCCAGAGGAATTTTTATCAAAAGGAAAGAACACACCATTCAATGGCTGGAAATGTAAAGGCTGGCCTGTAATGACAATCGCAGAAGGAAAAATTGCTTGGGAAAAAGGACGTGTCACAGTATGAAGAAACAATTAATTTTAGAGGACGGAACAATATTTATTGGTGAAGGCTTTGGCAGTGAAGCTGATTCAGTTGGCGAAGTCGTTTTTAATACAGGAATGACAGGGTACCAGGAAATCCTTTCTGACCCGTCCTATTGCGGACAAATTGTTACTCTGACATACCCTCTTATCGGAAATTATGGAATCAATCGCGATGATTTTGAATCGATTAATCCTGCGGTTCGTGGCTTTATTGTAAAGGAGGCAGCGGATTTTCCTTCAAACTGGCGTAATGAATTTACCATTGACGAATATTTCCGTATGAAAAAAATCCCTGGGATTGCGGGAATTGATACACGAAAGTTAACAAGAATTATCCGTCAATATGGAACATTGAAAGGGACAATTTGCAGCATTGAAGCGGATGCTGCAAAGGTACTGGAGGAACTTCGGAACAAAAGCCTTCCAACTGATCAAGTTCACCAGGTTTCAACAAAGAATCCATATCCAAGCCCTGGGCGCGGTAAAAGAGTTGTACTTGTGGATTTTGGTATGAAGCATGGGATTCTTAGAGAATTAAACCAACGTGATTGTGATGTCATCGTTGTTCCATATAATACAACAGCCGATGAAATTCTGATGCTCCGTCCGGACGGAATTATGTTATCAAACGGACCTGGTGACCCAAAGGATGTTCCAGAAGCAACTGAAATGTTAAAAGGTGTTTTAGGAAAGGTACCACTTTTTGGGATTTGCTTAGGACATCAATTATTTGCCCTTGCTTGCGGCGGTAATACGACAAAGATGAAGTTCGGCCATCGCGGCTCAAACCATCCGGTAAAGGATTTAGCGACGGGAAAAGTTTCAATCACATCACAGAATCATGGGTATACAGTGGATATTGACTCTATTGTAGCTACTCGATTAGAAGTTACACATATTGCTTTAAATGATGGAACGGTTGAGGGTCTTAAACATCTTGATTATCCAGCCTTTACGGTTCAATACCATCCGGAAGCATCCCCGGGACCAGAAGATGCAAACTATTTATTTGACAAGTTTATGGAAATGATTGAATCAGCGAAACAGGAGGTTGGACAGCATGCCTAAACGTACAGATATAAAAACCATTCTCGTGATTGGTTCAGGACCGATTGTTATCGGCCAGGCCGCAGAATTTGACTATGCAGGAACACAAGCATGTATTGCTTTAAGAGAAGAAGGATATCGTGTTATTCTTATTAACTCAAATCCAGCCACAATCATGACCGATACAGAAATAGCTGATACAGTCTATATCGAGCCATTAACACTTGAGTTTGTCAGCAGGATCATCCGTAAGGAGCGCCCTGATGCATTGCTGGGAACACTTGGCGGACAAACTGGTTTAAATCTTACTGTAGAACTAGCAAAGTCTGGTGTACTTGAAGAGTGTGGCGTAGAGATTCTGGGTACAAAGCTTTCTGCAATTGAAAAAGCAGAAGACCGTGAGCTTTTCCGCAACTTAATGAATGAATTAAATGAGCCAGTGCCAGATAGTGATATTATCCATGACCTTGAAGCAGCAAAAGCTTTCGTTGAAAGAATTGGTTTTCCAGTCATTGTCCGTCCAGCCTATACCCTTGGCGGCACAGGCGGGGGGATTTGTAAAAATCACGAAGAACTTGAAGAAATTGTTACGAGTGGATTAAAGAATAGTCCTGTTCACCAATGTTTACTCGAGAAAAGTATTGCCGGCTATAAAGAAATTGAATATGAGGTTCTGCGTGATTCCAATGATAATGCAATTGTTGTTTGTAACATGGAAAACATTGATCCAGTTGGAGTCCATACAGGGGATTCAATCGTTGTTGCCCCAAGCCAAACATTAAGCGATCGTGAATATCAATTATTAAGGAATGTATCCTTAAAAATCATTCGTGCACTTGGAATTGAAGGCGGCTGTAACGTTCAGCTGGCACTCGATCCATATAGTTTTAAATACTATATCATTGAGGTAAATCCAAGGGTAAGCCGTTCATCAGCACTTGCTTCAAAAGCAACAGGCTACCCAATTGCGAAGCTTGCGGCAAAAATCGCCATTGGACTAACGTTAGATGAAATGTTAAACCCTGTGACGGGGAAAACATATGCAAGCTTTGAGCCTGCACTTGATTATATAGTGACAAAAATTCCACGCTGGCCATTTGATAAATTTGAGTTAGGTAATCGTTCCCTGGGAACGCAGATGAAAGCAACTGGTGAAGTAATGGCGATCGGCCGCAACTTTGAAGAATCCCTGTTAAAAGCAATTCGTTCGCTTGAATCAGGTGTATTCCATTTCGAATTAAATGGGGCTTCAGATATAGAAAATGAGCTGTTGGAAAAACGGATCAAGAAAGCGGGAGATGAGCGATTATTCTACATTGCTGAAGCGCTAAAACGTGGTGTGACCATCGAAACGATTCATCAATGGAGTCAAATTGATTTATTCTTCCTTCATAAAATGGAAGGGATCATTAAGCT
>JAUZQA010000393.1 GCA_030705665.1 Bacillota bacterium | reverse complement strand
AAGGACATGGATGAACTCTTCAAAAATATCAAGAGTGGTGATCAAGGAACGCTAAATCAGACGAATTGGGATCCTGAAAACTGGCCGAGTAAGGCTCAAGGTGTCGGCTGGATGGAAGCGCCGCGTGGGGCACTAGGTCATTGGATTGATATTGAGAATGGTAAAACGAAAAATTATCAAGCTGTCGTTCCTTCAACATGGAATGCTTCGCCAAGAGATTATCAAAACAAATTGGGCGCATATGAAGCAGCATTGAAAGGTGCGAAGCTGTTAAATAAAGAACAGCCATTGGAAATCATGAGGATTATTCATTCCTTTGATCCATGTTTAGCTTGTGCCGTACACTTAACCGATTTAGAGTCAAAAAATACAACTGAAATCCGTTTGGGATAAGCAGGTGGAAAAATGAATAATAAAATTACGATATTAGGAATTGGCAACACCCTCTTTACAGATGAGGGTGTTGGCATTCATCTTTTGCCAATTTTACAGGAAAAATTCAAAAATGATGAGGATATCGAAATCATTGAAGGTTTAACAGATGGAATGAAACTGTTGGGGCCGGTCGAGGATTCCGAAAATTTAATCATCATTGATGCCATCAACGCCGGAAAGGATCCAGGTACGATCATCTCGTTACAAGGAGACGAAATTCCTGCTTACTTTGGAGTAAAAATGTCCATTCATCAGATGGGATTTCAGGAAGTCCTGTTGGCAGCAAAGCTGCGGGAACGCTATCCAAAACGCATCGCAATGTTTGGCGTGCAGCCCGCTTCCCTTGAACTGGGTGTTGAACTAACAAAAACCATATCTGAAAAATTGCCGGGGCTGGCAGCAGCCGTAATCAATCAAGTCAATGACTGGAGAAGTCAGGACTGATCGAAAAAAAATCTGGCAATTGTTTTTTTATTGTCACAACACTATATCAAACAGGGAAATGCTTTAAATTATAATAGATTTTGAAGGATCAAAAAAGCCAGGTGATATCTATGCATGAAATGTCCTTAATGGGAGATATCCTCCAGCTTGTACAAGAGGATGCCGCCCAGCGTGGAATAAATAAAATTAATAAAGTTGAACTCACTGTCGGTGAGATATCCAATGCAATGCCTGATGCCCTTCAAATGGCATTTGCCATTTTTCGCGAGCAAAATTTGCATTTTTTTTCGGATGATGCAAAATTAATCATTCATATCGAACAGGCAAAAGCGGAATGTGTTCTTTGCGGGACGGAATACCACCCTACGCAAAAAATTGCCTTGTGCCCGAAGTGCCAAATTCCTTCAGGAAAGGTTTTGGCTGGGGAAACATTCCAGGTTTTATCCTATGAGGGGAGTAATCAACCATGAAAGTAACATTAAGAACAGATGTATTAACAAACAACAATGTCGCAGCAGACTTTAACAGGGAGCTATTCGAGAGTACAAAAACCCTTGTAATTAACCTGATGAGCTCACCTGGTGCAGGAAAAACAACACTGCTTGAAGAAACGGTCAAAGCATTGTCCGGGAAATATCGGATTGCCGTAATTGAAGGAGATCTGGCGACGGAAAGAGATGCTGACAGAATCCGGGCGATGGGAGCAAAAGCGGTTCAAATCAACACTCATGGAGGATGTCATCTGGATGCACGAATGGTGGCTGCTTGTTTGGGAGAATTTGACCTGGATGAAGTAGATTTACTATTTATCGAAAATGTAGGTAATCTTGTGTGCCCTTCGGGATATGATTTAGGGCAGCACCATAAAGTTGCTGTTCTCAGTGTACCGGAAGGGAATGATAAAATTCCAAAATATCCGCAAATGTTTATGCGTACGGAATTGGTACTTTTAAATAAAATTGACTTGCTTCCATATCTCGATTTTAGCGTGGAAGAGGCGCGAAAGGATTTATCAGAAATAAACCCGCAGTCCAAAGTTATCCCGCTTTCTGCCAGAACAAATGAGGGTTTGCAAGAGTGGTTTTCTTGGATCAAAGGGGCTTTTGATCAATGTGTAAAGCAGTAAGAGTCGCTGTAAAAGGAAGGGTTCAAGGAGTTGGCTTCAGGCCTTTTGTTTTCCAACTGGCAATGTCTTATCGATTAAATGGAACGGTACAAAATAACATGGATGGTGTAAAGATTCACCTTGAAGGGAACTTGGAGAACATCCAGGCATTTCTGCAGGATTTAAGGAAAAAGGCACCAAGGCTTTCCAAAATTGATGAGATTGTGGCCGAAGAAGCTGAATACCGAAACATGGAGCAATTTACGATCATTGAAAGTGAACGAACGGGAACATCAGAACTTGTCATTCCGATCGATTCGGCTGTTTGTGATGACTGCTTAAGGGAAATGAACGATCCAAAAGATTTTCGCTATCAGTATCCCTTTATCAATTGCACCCAATGCGGACCGCGTTACACGATTATTGAAGAACTTCCATATGACAGGCCGTATACAACGATGAAAGGGTTTAAAATGTGCCCTGATTGTGAGAAGGAATATAATGATCCCGCCAACCGCCGCCATCATGCGCAGCCAATCGCCTGCCCGAAATGTGGGCCAAAAGTGAGATTGGTAAATGCCAATGGACAGGAAATGGATGCGGAAAATCCAATTCAGGAGACGATTGCACTTTTAAAAGCAGGCAAAATTATCGTAGTCAAAGGGATTGGCGGCTACCATCTTTGCTGTGATGCCGGAAATGACCAAGCAGTATCCGCTTTAAGAGCAAGAAAAAAACGGCCGATCCGACCGCTCGCGATTATGGCAGCCGACATTTCCAAGGTTGAAAAAATAGCAGAAGTATCGGTTACGGAACAAGATTTGTTAAAAAGTCCTGAAGCGCCAATTCTGATTCTTAAAAAAAAAGAATCCTATCATCTTTCAAAAAAAGTAGCACCGGGTATGGAAACAATCGGCGTCATGCTTCCATATGCACCGCTTCACCATCTGCTCCTGGGGGATCATGACCTGCCATTTCTTGTCATGACCAGTGCAAATCCATCGGGTTTGCCGATGCTTTATCAGGATCAAGATGCTTTGGACTATCTTCATGGGATAGCTGATTATTATTTAATTCATAATCGGGAGATTCTTCATCCGATTGATGATTCCGTCATCCAAGTCATTGATGGGAAAATTGACTTTTTAAGACGTGCAAGGGGGTTCGTACCTGATCCGTTTGTAACAAATCAAGATGTTTCAGGAATTGTTGCCTTTGGAGGGCAGCAAAAAACTACCTTTACAATAGGAAGGAATAAGCAAATTTTTGTTGGTCCTCATATTGGCGATCTGGAAAATATCGAGACAATTAGCCATTATAAAAATGAATTGGAGCATCTATTAAAATGGATTCAAACTCCTAAGGCCATTGCCGTGACAGACGCTCATCCTGGTTATTATACTCATAAACTTGTAAGCGAGTATGAATTTGAGAGGGTGATAGAGGTGCAGCACCATCATGCCCATATGGCTGCATGTCTGGACGAGTATGGTGTCACAACTGAGGCCTATGGGATTATCTTGGATGGAACTGGTTTTGGACTCGATGGGAACATTTGGGGATTTGAAATCTTCTATGGGGATGCTAGGAAGTTTCAGAGGATGGGACATTTACGGTATACGCCCCTGCCAGGAAATGAAAAATGCATTCGGGAACCATGGAGAAATGCGGCTGCAATGCTGATGTCACTACTTGGTGATGAAGGACATGATTTAGCTAAACAAATTTTTGAAGAAAAAGTAATGGAAATTGATGTTTTAAAAAGAATGATAGAAAACAATGTCAATACAGTCCAGGCAGGAACATGCGGAAGATTGTTTGATGCGGTAAGCGCTATCTGCGGAATCACCAGGATTTCTAGCTATGATGGTGAAGCGGCAATCAGGCTTGCAGAGCTTGCTGTTGAAAAAAAATCGATTGTGCCATATCCTTATCAGCTTTTCGATGATGGTGAGCTGTTAACATTTGATTTTTCCAAAATGTTCAAAGTAATTGCGTTGGATGTACTTGACGGAGTAGAAGCTGCTGATATTAGCAGCCGATTCCATGAAACGGTTGTTCAGGCTCTTATTGATGGTATGGCGCAATTACTGAAAAAAAACTCGAGAACTGTAAAAACTGTTGTTTTATCAGGGGGAAGCCTGCATAACCGTTTTTTTCGAAGCAGACTATTAAAGGGATTATCAGGACTTGGTTTTAAAGTGCTTTTCCCAGAAAGAGTTCCATGTAATGATGGCGGTTTATCATACGGCCAGCTGGTTGTTGCGAAGGCAAATAGGAGGGATAAAAATGTGTGTGGGAGTACCGGCAAAAGTAGTGGAAAAATTGGAATATAGCGCAGTGGTCGATGTGATGGGATCCCAAACAACTGTTGGAACGATTT
>JAUZQA010000392.1 GCA_030705665.1 Bacillota bacterium | reverse complement strand
GCATAAATGGCTGGGGAATATTCGTGAACTGGAAAATGTGCTCGAACGAGCGATCAATGTCTTAAATGGGAACAAGATAGAGTTAATTCACCTTCCACTTTATTTACAAGAACCTGCAGCAGACACTAATCATAATCAGCACAATGACACTAACGCTCAAAAAAATCATTCATCGGCCATCATTCCATTGACTCCTAAACCGTTAAAAGAAATAGTAGCTACAGTTGAAAAACAGGCAATTTTAAATGCTCTAGCAGTTGCCAATGGCAACAAATTGGAGGCTGCAAGAATTCTGGAAGTAGGCAAAACGAGTTTTTATGAAAAATGCAAATTATATCAGATCAAATAAACATCCCCCGGTTCTTTTGTAGACCGGGGGATGTTTTTAAAATTATAATAGAATTAGTTATTTAAAGAATCGAGCGTGAACAAAATTGGCCATTTTAGAAAACGACTGGGCACCGTTACTGGAAACGGAGTTTGCAAAACCCTATTATCAACAATTGCGAAATGCCCTTTACAATGAGTACCGAACAAGAACCATTTATCCTGACCAATACGATATTTATAATGCATTGCATTATACCCCATATGAAGACACAAAAATCGTGATCATCGGGCAGGACCCATACCATGGTCCGGGACAAGCCCATGGATTAAGTTTTTCTGTGAAACCAGGGGTTGTCATTCCCCCATCCTTGAAAAATATCTATAAAGAATTGCAGGATGATTTGGGCTGTTATATCCCGAATCATGGCTATTTAGTTGAATGGGCGAAACAGGGAGTATTAATGTTAAACGCGGTATTAACTGTACGGTCTGGGACGCCAAATTCGCACAAAGGCCTTGGGTGGGAAATGTTCACAGACAAAGTAATCGAAACCTTAAATAAGCGGGAAACACCAGTTATTTTTATCCTATGGGGGGCATATGCTCAGCAAAAACAGCAGTTGATTACTTCACCGCAGCATTTCATCATTAAATCACCCCATCCCAGCCCGTTTTCGGCAAACCGCGGCTTCTTTGGGAGTAAACCATTTTCGCGTGCCAACGTTTTTTTACGA
Source organism: Bacillota bacterium (assembly GCA_030705665.1). The sequence continues at coordinate 3,315 of JAUZQA010000392.1, read as the reverse complement.
AAAATTGGCCGAGAGGAAATTGACTGGCAAATTCATAACATCTAAAAGAAAACCCTAACTTTTTAAAGTTAGGGCCATATTTTAAGTATGTTATATTTACCTGTGTCTACCTACATTCAGATATGCATCCCTTAATTATTTTCAGTTTTTAGAATGAAATAATTTCAGTCTAGATGCTCGACTCAATCTTTTCATTTATAATTGGAGTGAATTCTTGGCTTTTGTTTATATAGGAATGTATTACTTTGGATAGCTTTAAAAAGATGAAACCGGTCACGATTACATCATCTGTATAACCTCCGCCGACGATAAAATCTGGAATTAGGTCGATTGGGTTGATAAAGTATAGCAAAGCTGCTGCAAGCCATGCACGATCTGATTTTGACAGGTTTGAGGCATGAAAAAAACATAAATACATTGCCCGCAGCTGTTGGATCATGACGGGAAACCCGCTTACATGATATAGTTTTAATAAAAAACCATCCTTAAGCTGTGAGGAGATATCATAGCTCAAACATTGTTTGTAAAGGTTCTTAACAAACTGATATAGGACGGCGTAATTGATTTGGGGGCGCTCTTCTTTAAGGTTTTCATCGATGCAGTGGATGCGGTCTTTTGCTTCGTAAAAAGCGAGGAGCAATGTCTCGTCGTGGGAATCATGGTAACCTTTATATAAATGAAACGCTTCTAATAATAGTGGACTATCAAGTATATTTGCGATAATGCGAATTTCCTCGACTATTGCTTCCCTTTTGCCGTTTATGATTCGTGAAATCGCAGGTTTATTTGTTTTTACGACACTGGTCTGATTTATTTGTTTAACCAGTTCTTCAGCGCTTATGCCTTTTTTATGTAAAAGAAAGCGTAAGCATTCTCCGAAGTCGTGTATAATCTCAGTCATGTATAATCACCCTAAAATAGTATAGCATGTGATGTATTTGTGGAAAATGAAATAATTTCACCATATTTCGAAAAAATAATTGACAGAAAAAATAATTGGCCGTAGAATTCCATTGTTAATAATACCCTTCTTTTTATTATTTTGCTGTGTTAAATTTGGCTGTTGATTTCCACTCCAGGCACATGCTTTCCGCGGGCGTTGCGGGGAGCCTCCTCGGCGCTTCGGCGCCTGAGCCCCGTACTCCCACAGGAGTCAAGTGCCTTACGTTCCAATCAACAGGGTTAAAAAATCAACAATGACTTCTAACACAGCCTATTACATATTGAAGATAATGATTTACATGTGTTTAATAATATTTGATCGTTCAGATAAGGAAAAAAATTTTGAGATTTGAAAAGGGGGGCGTGCTATGCCTGCTATCCAAACATTTTATTTAAGCCGTGTCTTGGGGAATAAAATCTTGAATGGGCAAAATCAACCTGAAGGAAAGCTGCTGGACTTAGTGGTTGATGTGACGGCTGTCCGGCCCCTTGTCATTGCGGCAAAAATCAAAATGGGAAATAAAAAGATGATTGTGGACTTTTCCTCGTTTTTGATTACAAAAAAGAATAACCAATATTCGATTCAGTGTAAAAGTTTGATCGAAAAGGAAATTCCATCTGAAAACACTTTATTTCTTGTTAAACATATTCTTGATAAACAAATTGTTGATATGGACGGAAGAAAAGTAGTCCGGGTAAACGATTTAAGGCTTGCCATTTTGTCCGGTGGGATCTATTTACTCGCAGTTGATATTGGCTTCGAGGGACTGCTGCGTAGGCTTGGAGTGGCTAAGCCACTGAAGCATACGCTAAAACCTTTGGGAGTTACGATACCAAGTCGATTTCTGCTTTGGGAAGAAGTAGAAACGATTGACTTTTTTCGCCAGGGGATTAAACTCTCAAAATCCTATATGAAGCTTGATACTCTCCATCCCTCCGACTTAGCAGATATTCTGGAGGATTTAGATAGAACGAGCCAACTTGCTGTCTTTTCTTCCTTGGAGGCTGAGAAAGCAGCAGATGTTCTGGAAGAATTAGTGATTGAGGCCCAGTTGAATGTCATTGAAAATCTTTCCGCTGATGATGCTGCTGGTATGTTGGAAAAAATGCCTACAGACGAAGTGGCAGATATTCTGGAAGAGATGGATGATGAACAAGCCAATGAAATCCTCAACAGGATGGATCAGGATTCTTCTACTGAGGTTCGTGAACTCATGGGCTATCCGGAAAAATCAGTTGGAAGCCTAATGACTACTGAATTTATATCCTTTCCTGAAGATATAACAGTTAACGATGCAATGGAGGAACTTCGCAGACTGAAGCCTGACCCAGAATACGTTAATAATCTATTTATTATCGATGAACACGACCATCTTATCTCCCATTTTTCATTGGGTGATTTGGTTCTAGCTGACCCGAATGTAAAACTTAATCAAATCATAAACCGAGACCTCATCTATGTTAGAGATGATGAAAAGATTGAAGAGCTAAATGAAATTATTGAAAAATATAACCTTCTGGGTGTGCCGGTGGTTGATGATGATATGACCCTCATTGGAATGGTTCATATTAATGATGTTGTGCACAATTTGCTGAAGGCAAGAAGAAGAAGGCGTTAGAAAGGATGGGACTATGATAGCAAATGTAACGAAAAAGCCCACACTATGGAAAAAAATGCTTATATTCTTTTCGCTTGTCGGCCCGGGAATCATTACTGGAAGTGTGGACAACGATGCAGGAGGAATTACGACCTATTCCGTTGCGGGCGCCTTATATGGGTATAATCTTTTATGGACATTAATCCCTGCCTTTATCGTGCTATTAATTATTCAAGAAATGAATGCTAGAATGGGAGTAGTAACAGGTAAGGGGCTGGCAGACCTTATTCGGGAAAATGCCGGGGTTAAGGTGACCTTTTTCATTTTCCTTGGTTTGCTGCTGGCAGATATCAGCAATACAATGACGGAATTTGCCGGGGTAGCGGGCAGTATGCAGATTTTTCACGTACATAAAATCATTGCTGTTCCGCTTTCAGCATTGGCAGTTTGGATCCTGGTTGTAAAGGGGACATACCGCTTTGCGGAAAAAATCTTTTTGATTTTTAGTGTGGCTTTATTGTCTTATATTGTTTCAGCTTTAATGGGGAAGCCGGATTGGACGGATATCGGAACTGCTATGATCCACCCGAAGGTTGAAATGAGCTTTAATTATGTGTCAACCGTCATTGGACTAATTGGTACAACCATTGCTCCTTGGATGCAGTTTTATATGCAATCCTCCGTAATTGAAAAAGGTTTGAAAGTGGAGGATTATAAATACACGATCGTTGATATCGTTGTGGGCTGTGTGGCTACAATTGTCGTTGCCTTTTTT
>JAUZQA010000391.1 GCA_030705665.1 Bacillota bacterium | reverse complement strand
GCTGCTGCAACATGTGCTGCAACACGAGGATCAAATGGATCTGGAATGACATAATCGGCATTCAATTCTTCAGCGGCAATTAATCCAGCAATAGCGTTAACCGCTGCAAGCTTCATTTCCTCATTGATTTCTTTAGCTTGAACATCGAGAGCACCACGGAAAATCCCAGGGAATGCCAAGACATTATTCACTTGGTTAGGGAAATCGGAACGTCCTGTACCGACCACAAGTGCACCAGCTTCTTTCGCTTCATTCGGCATGATCTCCGGAACAGGATTCGCCATCGCAAAGATAATTGGGTCACGGTGCATTGAGCGAACCATTTCCTGAGTAACAGCTCCTGCAGCCGATACGCCTACAAACACATCAGCACCAACTAGTGCATCTGCCAATGTTCCTTGTTTTTTCTCGCGGTTTGTGATTTTTGCCATTTCATCCTTGAATGGATTCATGCCCACTGGACGGCCTTCATAAATAATTCCTTTCGTATCACATAAAATGACGTCTTTTACACCCATACGAAGTAATAATTTCACAATGGCTACACCTGCGGCACCTGCACCATTCACAGCAACGCGGATATCTTCAATTTTTTTATTGTTCAATTTTAAGGCATTGAGTAATCCCGCGGCTGTTACAATCGCCGTACCATGCTGGTCATCGTGGAATACAGGAATGTCACATTCCTTGCGAAGACGCTCTTCAATCTCAAAGCACTGAGGTGCTGCAATATCCTCTAAGTTCACACCGCCAAAAGTCGGTTCCAGCAGCTTAACCGTTTTTACAATCTCATCTATATCGGTAGTACCCAAGCAAATTGGAAAGGCATCCACATCTGCAAATGATTTGAATAAAACAGCCTTTCCTTCCATAACAGGCATCGCCGCTTTCGGTCCGATATTTCCAAGGCCAAGGACCGCTGTTCCATTTGAAACGACCGCTACAAGATTTCCTTTTGATGTATAATCATAGACTTTGCTGTCATCCGAATAAATTTCCAAGCATGGCTCCGCAACACCAGGAGAATAAGCTAGACTTAAATCGTTGGCATTATTGACGGAAACCTTTGAATAGATTCCAACCTTGCCCCTGTGCTCCTTATGCATTTTTAATGCTTCATCACGTAAATTTGACATTGATAGTCCTCCATTCAATCTATTGATAACGTTTTCAATAATCTCTTATTTTTACACCTTTATCTTAGTACCAACTTTGGTTTTTTAATAGTTTTTGTAAATAAAAAAAGTAAAAGACTTTTATGGAAAAATGAACTTCATTTGGTACCCGCAGTTAGTAGACTCCATATATTATGGTAAGAGCACGAGAAGAGATGGGGTGATGCAATGGGGTTTTGGGATATTTTTTCAAACAAATGCGAGATTTGCAAAAGGAAAACAACTCCATTAAGAAAATACTACAATGAAGAAGGAAAAGTTATTAAACTATGTCTACCCTGTTCACAATACGCCGAACGCAGGGCCTATCGGATTAAAAAGTAAAAGGTTCTATCCAGGAGTTTGGGTAGAACCTTTTGGAATTTGGTCGCCTGTCAACATTGCGGACGGGCACTAGTCGCCCCAGCATTACTAACTAGAAAAAAAACAGTTGTTTCAGTCACACTAATAAATCTATTCTAAATTGCTATGACGTTTAAAGGCTTCCGCGTTATCGATGTCGTTCAGCTTGCTGAATTCAAGACAGATGGAATCGAACACAATATGAACGCATTGGTCAAATAAGGAACCGAGCGGCTGGATTGTTTGCAGTTCATTTTCGCGACGGTATTTGGTAGCTGCTGGTACATGAAGAATTTCAGTAGCTGAGGTCGCTAATGCCGACTCAGGATTGGTTGTCACCGCAATCACCTGACAGCCAAGTGACTTTGTTTTTTCAGCAGTCCATACAACACTTTTCGTTGTGCCAGAACCAGAAACAGCAACTAAAAGATCGCCTTCTGCTATCGCAGGAGTGATCGTCTCTCCCACCACATAAACGGTTGCTCCCAAATGCATTAATCTCATCGCAAACGATTTGGCCATTAGTCCCGAGCGGCCTTCTCCGATGATAAAGATTCGCGGTGCTTTTTGCAAGGTGCTGGCAATTTTCTCTAACTGACCTTCTTCGACCTGACCTAAAACTGTTTCAATTTCCTTTAAAATGGTTGGAATAAGTGCCATCTTTTATTTCCCCTCTATTTCTGCAATTTTTTGTTTAAATTGGGATGCTGCCTCTGACGGGCTTTCGGCTTTCGTAATAGCGCCGCCAACAATGACAACCTCAGGGTTCACTGCTGCTTTTAACTGCTCTAGGGATTCGATCGTAATTCCGCCTGCTGCAGCAATCTGAAGACCATCGCTGAAATCATTAGCGGCTGTCCCGCGATTCACCATGCCGGTTTCCTCCTGCTGGTCCTTGCTGACGTGCAGACAAAAAATCGCATCCTTGTACTTTTGCAATTCTTGTTTTTGCTGTTCGGATGTATTTAATAAATCAATCATTACTTTTTTGTTGTACTGTGCAGCCACTTCCATACAAATATCAATCGTGACAAGTGGGGATACGCCCATGACCGTCGCCACATCTGCACCGGCCTCATAACACATTGTAAACTCATAACGGGCATTATCGTTTGTTTTGACATCTGCCACAATCGTTTTAGTTGGAAACGCATTTTTAAGTTCTTTAATACTTGTTACGCCAAATTCCTTGATCAAAGAGGTGCCCACCTCAATCCAATCAACAGAGTCCTCCACTTTTTTTGCCAATCCAATTGCCTCAGCAATTTTTACTCGATCCAATGCTAATTGTATTTTCATGGTGTTCATGCTCCTTTACTGTAGATAAATCGATTTACTAAATCGGTTTATAAAAAGATTATACTTCAAATGTAAGCGTTATTCAATAGAGGGGGAAATCCCCCTCCTTACTCCCGCCAACTTGGAAAAACATATTCCTGTGGTTCTCTATCCACTTTATTGATTTGTTCCAACAATAGCTCTGCGGCTTTTTCGCCCATTTCAAGTGCAGGTTGATTAATAAATGAAATCGGCGGTTCAAGCAATTGCTTAAATGGAATATTATCAAATACAACCAAGTCTAAATCCTGCCCAAGTTTAATTCCCTTATTCTTCAAAAACTCCATTACCACCAAAAAGACACGGTCATTTCCCGCAAATAAAGCAGTTGGTTTTTGCGGTAATGAAAAAAGCTGCTCCAATTTGCCGGCCATTCCCGTTAAATCAGACTCAATGACATAATCAGGGTTCATAAGGATCCCTGCATCGGCCAAAGCTTGCTGATACCCTTCAAATCTTCCTTTTCGGGTACTAATCGTTAACGGCTGAACGACAAAGGCAATATTCTTGTGCCCTTTGGTAATAAAATCAGCAATCGCTTTACGGGTTGACTCTTGATTATCCGTTACGACGGAAAAGGCTTCTTCAACTTTTCGATCGACAAACACTACCGGATAACCATCTTCGACCATCCGTTTATATAAATCGTTATTTTGCCCGCTTGGAAACACGATTAAGCCGTCAACCTGCTTGGCCCGCAGCATCTCAATATACTTTTTTTCTTTTTCGGGATCGTCATCAGCATTACATACAATCGCGTGCAAATCATGCTCTTGGCAAAAATCCTCTATGCCTCGTGTGACGGAGGTTGAAAAATAATGCAAGATATTCGCTACAATGACGCCCACCATCGACGTCCGCTTCTGCTTTAAGCTTCTAGCAAGATAATTGGGCTGATAGTCAAGCCTTTCAATGGCCTCTTCGATCTTTTGCTTTGTTTTTTCACCCATATACTCAAAACGCTTATTTAAATACTGAGAAACCGTGCTTTTTGAAACGCCCGCTTCCTTGGCCACATCGGCCATTGTCACTTTTTCCATCACTTTGTCCTCTTTCGCTTCCCTTTGGATGACTCCATTTTAGCTGTAAAGACCTGCTATATCCAGTTACTTTTTAAAAAATTTCGGTTATCTACTCCTAATTATTGGCAAAACGTGCAAAGTCATTCAAAAATCGTGCAAAGCAGGCCCAAGTTCGTGCATACATTGATCAAAATCGTGCATGACTGCCCAGAAATCGTGTAAGGGATGACGGCTGCAACCGTCATCCCTCTAAAAAAATTTTTATAAAAAGCTGTTGGCAGTTATGCACTTACCTCTACATTAGCCTGGTTTTTGCTTTTTTTTGCTGCTTTAATCGCCCATACCGTTAGAATGGCTGATAGGAATAATGAACCTGCCATAAAGATATAGCTGGCAGAAAATCCGCCTGTTGCCCCGTTCAAATAACCAACGATATAAGAGCCTGCAAATGATCCAAGTGCACCCATGCTGTTGATTAATGCCATTGCACCACCGGAAACATTACGTGGC
>JAUZQA010000390.1 GCA_030705665.1 Bacillota bacterium | reverse complement strand
TGGAATTGGGAGGTTTCACCATGAAAGCCAATGAAAATACATTATCGATTTTTGCTTTAGGCGGCATAAATGAAATTGGTAAAAACATGTATGTCATTCAATATGGGGATGATATGGTGATCATCGACTGCGGCGGCAAGTTCCCTGATGAAACCCTATTGGGAATCGATTTAATTATTCCCGATATGACTTATCTTGAAGAAAATAAGGAACATATCCGAGGATTAGTTGTGACCCATGGACATGAGGACCATATTGGCGGAATCCCTTATTTTTTAAAAAAAATAAATGTTCCCATATATGCTACTAAGTTTACCCTTGGGTTAATTGAATTAAAATTGGAAGAGCACCGGCTTGTAAGAGATACGACACTAATACCAATTGATTCTAAGTCAGAGCTGGAGTTGGGACAGATAAAGGTTTCATTTTTTAAAGTAAGCCATAGTATACCCGACTGTCTGGGGATCGTGTTTGAAACACCAGAAGGAACTGTCGTTCACACGGGTGATTTCAAATTCGACCTGACGCCTGAAAATAATCAGTATTCAGACATACATAAAATGGCTGAGATCGGAAGAAATGGGGTCTTGGCGCTAGTCTCGGAGAGCACGAATGCAGAGCGTCCCGGCCTGACTCCATCGGAGAGAATTGTTGCCGGACATATGGATGAGGCTTTTATGAAAGCCCAAGGGAAATTATTTATCTCTACTTTTGCTTCGAATGTGAACCGTGTGCAGCAAGTTGTTAATTCAGCCATTAAGACAAATCGTAAGCTTGTACTGTTGGGAAGAAGTATGGTGAATGTGGTCTCGGTTGCGATTGAGAGGGGTTATATCGACATTCCGGAGGGAATGCTGATGGACCCAAACGATATTGATAAAATTTCACCTGAAAGGGTTGCGATCCTTTGTACAGGCAGTCAAGGTGAGCCAATGGCTGCTCTCGCGAAACTGGCAAGTGGAAGCTATCGTGGAGTATCGATTTACCCTGGAGATACCGTTATATTGGCAGCATCGCCAATACCTGGTAATGAAAAAGATGTTTCGCGAATTATCAATAATCTTTTTCAGCTTGGGGCAAACGTCATATATGGATCTGGAAGTTCGACAGGAATGCACGTTTCCGGCCATGGGTATCAGGAAGATTTAAAACTGATGATCACGTTAATGAAGCCAACCTATTTTATTCCTATTCATGGTGAGTACAGGATGCTGCATCACCATCGCTTGCTGGCAGAAGCCGTTGGGGTGGAGAAAGAAAATACATTTATTATTAGAAATGGCGATGTTGTCGATATTGAAAACGGGTCTGCAAGGCAGACGCGTGATATCCCATCTGGAGATACGTATGTGGATGGGATGGGTGTTGGTGATATAGGGGAAATGGTGTTAAGGGACCGTAAACAATTATCTGAGGATGGTATGTTGGTCATCGTATTAACGCTTAGCAAAAATGATCAAAAACTCATTTCAGACCCGGATACAATTACCCGAGGATTTGTCTACGTTAAAAATTCCGAAGAGCTATTAAAACAAGTGAATCATTTAGTTAAAAAAACAGTTAATGACATGAGAGGAGATAATCTTCGCCAATGGAATGTGATCAAGCAAAATATAAAAAAATCAGTAGGGCAATTCTTATTTAAAGAGACAAAACGAAAACCGATGATATTGCCGATTATCATTGAAATTTAAGAAGTGATATTTACAAAATATACTAAATTTTTTATTTAAATATTTCCTAAAACTCTCACTTTTCGGTTATTATTATTTTAAATGATAATAATCATTCATCATCACTTAAGGGGGGGTTTGCAATGATAATTGTGACAACAGAAAAAATTGAGGGGTATCAAATTAAAGAAGTTAAAGGTGCTTGCTTTGGTTTAGTTGTAAGAAGCCGTGGATTTGCAGGGCAGGTAACGGCCGCTTTCCGCTCTTTGGCAGGTGGTGAAATTAAAGAATATACGGAGATGCTGGAAGATGCCAGAAAACAAGCGATGGATCGGTTAACAAAAAATGCTCAGGCAATGGGGGCTAATGCTGTCATAATGTTTCGCTATGATTCTGGCGAGATTGGTCAGAACATGAGTGAAATCGTTGCATACGGGACAGCTGTTGTTGTAGAACAGGTTAAATAGTTATGAAATGGTTTCTCTATTACCTGGCGTTTCAATTAATAGTAGTTCTCATTTTTTGGGTCATTTCCAAGCGAAAAGACAAGCGCTACAATGCCGCGGACTCTGCTCCTGCTGAGGGCTTTGAACCAACGCAAGAGGTTTCTATTGATCCAGTTACACAGGTTGTAACACGAGTCTATGTTAATCCAAACACAGGTGAGCGAAAATATATTGAAGAAAAAAATAATGAAAATATTCGATGAAAGAAGGACGGTTGCGTTTGCTTCCGTCCTTTTGCTTTTTATGTCCTCTATATTCTTGCTATAGTAAAAATTAAACGTTAACTGGAGGAAAATTTCATGTCGATCGCACCCTATTCAAAATTTGATACATACAAAAATTTTATCTTGTCTCTGCCATCACCGCTAGAAGAGGAGTCCATTCTCAAACAACAGTTTTTGCTTGAAAAAGATGAAAAGCGGAAGCTGGAAATATACTACGCTCCATTTGAACATATTAATGAAAAGGCAAAAGTAGTGATTGCCGGTATTACCCCGGGCCTTAATCAAATGAAAGTTTCTTATCAAACTGTAATGGATTTTAAGGATAAAAAGGCGACGGATGAAGAAATTTTGCATCAAGTGAAACAAAATTCCAGCTTTGAAGGAACTATGAGGAAAAATTTAATCGCAATGCTAGATGAACTTCAACTGCATACCTATTTGGATATATCCTCCACAAGCGATCTTTTTACAACGGCTAGCAATCTCGTCCATACCACATCGATTATTACATACCCTGTATTTTATAATGGGAAAAACTATAGCGGTTCTACACCTAATCTGTTAAAAACCGAGCTCCTTAAAAAGCTTGTGATTGTAAATTTTGCGAAGGAACTAGTAAAGTTAAATCATGCATTGATTATCCCCTTAGGTGTTAATGTTGAAAAAGCACTAGCCTATCTTGCAGAAAATAACTATATGAATGCTGATGGGGTTTTAAATGGTTTTCCACACCCATCTGGCGGTAACGGCCATCGTCACCGCCAGTTTGCCGAGAATAAAGAAATGATGATACAGAAAATTAAAAAGTATTTCAGATAAAAATGGGTGGTCTATTATCTAAGTGATTAGTATTTGAGATTAATTAAAGCGTGATCAGAAAAAGGAAATCTGAAAAGGGATTTAACCTTTTCAGGTATCCTTTTTGTTAAAAAAAATTTATAGTAAAAATATTCGAAATAGTGTAAAAATTATGTAAAAAATTATATCTTTTTTTATAAATAATTCGTAAAATATTATTAATACTATAGTAGGAGGTGACTAGTACATATGGAAGGAAATTCTTCAACACATTACGATGGATCTTTTCCTATAAATATTGGTTCAAATGTTTATTCTATGTCAAATGAACCATTTGTATTAACGGATGAGATGAGGAGTAGCATCAGCAGTAACCCTTATACTTTTGAAATAGATAAATGAGTAACAAAAAGGATTTGTTTCATTAGAGATAAATCCTTTTTATTTTGGTTAAAAAGCATAATACTTGAAATATAAACAGGGATCATCTATGATTTATCTCGGATTAATTATATTTTAATCTGAGACATTTGAATGAATTTGGTTTTTTTACACAAACTAGAATGTCAAACTTTATCAAAGAAAGGATAGATCCAAATGGCAAAAGTTTTATACATTACTGCTCATCCACATGATGACACAAAATCCTACAGCATGGCAGTAGGAAAAGCTTTTATTGACACCTATAAAGAGGTACACCCAAATGATGAAGTTACTCATCTAGATCTTTATAAGGAAAATATTCCGCAAATTGACCTTGATGTATTTAGCGGCTGGGGAAAACTCCAAACTGGAAAAGGATTTGATGAGCTATCTTCTGAAGAAAAAGCAAAGGTCGGCAGAATGTCAGAGCTTTGTGACCAATTTGTGGCTGCGGATAAATATGTATTTGTTACTCCACTCTGGAATTTCTCGTTCCCTCCAGTAATGAAAGCATATATTGATGCTGTTTCAGTTGCAGGTAAAACATTTAAGTACACGGAACAAGGTCCAGTCGGTTTATTAACCGATAAAAAGGCATTACATATTCAAGCTCGTGGTGGTGTTTATTCAGAGGGCCCTGCCGCAGGATTGGAAATGGGTCATCGATTCCTAAACGTAATTATGCAGTTCTACGGTGTTCCTTCTTTTGAAGGTTTATTTGTGGAAGGACATGCAGCAATGCCTGATAAAGCACAGGAAATTAAAGAAAATGC